>JAFYAD010000199.1 GCA_017540915.1 Lachnospiraceae bacterium | reverse complement strand
GTCTTCCCGGAGCAAGATCTCTGCTGACCTGAGCCTTCCGTTGTAATTGTAACCCATTGAAAAACCGTGAGCGCCGGTGTCATGTATAGCAAGATAATCTCCCATGGCAATCTCAGGCAGCATCCTGTCCTTGGCGAATTTATCGTTATTCTCACAGAGGGAGCCCGTCACGTCATATTTGTGATCGCAGGTGGCATCTTCCTTACCCAATACCGTGATATGGTGATATGCGTCGTACATTGCCGGTCTCATGAGATTTGCGGCACAGGCATCCACACCGATATACTCTTTGTAAGTATGCTTTTCATGTATTACCTTTGTGATAAGATGTCCGTAGGGTCCCATCATAAAGCGGCCCATCTCTGTAAATATTGCTGCATTTCCAAGGCCTGCCGGCACCAGGACTTCCTCGTAAACCTTGCGTACGCCCTCTCCGATGACAGCTATGTCATTGGGTGTCTGATCCGGCTTGTATGCAATGCCCACACCGCCTGAAAGATTGATAAAGCTTATCTCGATGCCAAGCTCCTCTTTTATCTCCACCACAAGCTCAAATAAAGTCTTTGCAAGCGCGGGATAATAATCATTGGTCAGAGTGTTGGATACCAGGAAAGAATGGAGACCGAATCTCTTCGCACCTTTTTCACGCAAAATCTTATAGGCCTCAAAGAGCTGAGCCTTGGTGAGACCGTATTTTGCATCGCCCGGGTTGTCCATTATGCCGTTTGATATCTCATAAACACCGCCCGGATTGTAACGCAGGGAAATGGTCTCCGGAATTCTGCCTATGGTCTTCTCCAGAAAATCGATATGTGTAATATCGTCAAGATTAATGATCGCTCCCAGCTTTGCAGCGTATTCAAACTCCTCTGCCGGTGTATCATTGGATGAAAACATAATGTTCTCACCGGTGATACCTGCCGCATTAGAGAGTCTGAGCTCTGCCATGGATGAGCAGTCTGTGCCGCATCCGTACTCAGACAGGATCTTTATCAGAAAAGGATTCGGCGTTGCCTTTACAGCAAAATACTCCTTAAATCCCGGATTCCAGGAAAATGCATCCTTCACTGCCTTAGCATTCTCCCTGATGCCCTTTTCATCGTATATATGAAAAGGGGTTGGGTAAACTGCAGCGATCTCTTCTACCTTTTCCTTTGTAACAAACGGTTTCTTTTTCATCTCTCTCTCCTCTTTACCATCTATATTTTCATAAATGAATTATCGCAAAAAACATAAATACCATCGCGGGATCAGATCCTGTGCTGGATCCGTTTTTCCGGGTCTTTGTATATGTATTTTTTTTCAAATTCATCAACGGGCAGCGGCATGTCGTACAGAAATCCCTGCACTATATTACATCCGCAGCGTCTCACCAGCTCCTCGTCCTGTTCGGTCTCCACGCCCTCGCACAGCACCTCCAGATCCATGCTGTCGAAGATGTTCACCATGCCTCCCATGACCTTCCTGCCTCTCTCATCGCCGATGGAGTGCACTACGAACCCCCTGTCAAACTTTACCAGATCCAACGGTATGGTATTGATAAGGTACAGTGAGTTGTATCCGGATCCGAAATCATCCATGCTGATGCGGTATCCCTCGTTGTGGAGCTTCACTATGCATTCACAGACTTTGCCCAGGCTCTCACAGAAAGCCGTCTCAGTGAGCTCGAACTCAAAATATTTTTTATCCAGACCGCTGTTTACGATCTTCTGATCCAGTTCCTCCACAAAATAATCATCCAGAAGCTCTATCCTGGACAAGTTTATGGAAATTGTCTTTATATCACAGCCCTTTTCTTTCCATTTTTTCATCCGCTCTATGATGCTGTCCAGGGCAAAAGAATCAAGCTTTGCCACAAGCCCCGAGCGCTCCAGTATGGGAATGTAAATATCCGGCCTTAACATCCTGCCGTCAGCCATATATATCCTGGTCAGAAGCTCTGCTCCCACATACTCTCCGGTCTCCACATTGAACTTGGGCTGGAGGTATATCTTAATGCCGTCATTTTTGATCGCCCACTCGAAAGAAGGTATTATGCCGGCTTCCACCACTGTCTTTTCACGCATTTCCGGAGAGTATACCGCAACGGTGGACTGGTAAGTCTCATGTATGCTGCGCCTTGCAAAACGCGCATTTTCCTGAAGATCGTAAAATGAAGTCTCTGTCCCCTCCACTATACAGACGCCGCAGTCCACATGCA
The DNA here is from genome assembly GCA_017540915.1 of Lachnospiraceae bacterium. The sequence continues at coordinate 8,283 of JAFYAD010000199.1, read as the reverse complement.
CCCTCACGAGATCAAATTTCGCCTCAACGGTTTTGAGGAAACCGTCCGTCATATCGAGGATACGTTTTTTGATGGCCTCCTCGTCAAGTCCCGGCATCTCATACACCATGATAAGGTGGTCAATATATGTAAATCCACCCATGACGCAGCCTTCGGTCTTCTTGATAAAGAAATCGCTCATCATCTCTATCAGGATATCACCGTTTTTCTCTCCGTATATCAGATTGAAATATCTGAAGTTTTTGAGGTTCATGCTGACCACAACAGGACGGTTCAGGTGTCTGTATATCTCATCGCCCACGTTTTTGAACACATCCTTGGTCACAAAGATGCCCCTCTCTTTTAATATCGTATCTGATATACTTGTAAGCATCTCTTTTGTATTAATATCGTTCATCACGATCATCCTTTGTTATCAGTATTTTGTAATTCCCTTCTGCCGGATACCACGGCAATAAACACAGACGATATCAGTCCTGTTTAGGCATATCCCGGAGATCAAACACCCACCAGGTGTAGCACATTCAAAAGCAGCACCCAGGCAAGCCCGTAATATGACACCACAGCCACAAGGTCATTGACCGTAGTGATGAGTGGACCGCTGGCGACCGCCGGATCCACATGTATCCTGTGGAAAAACATAGGTATCAGAGTTCCCACAAGACTTGATATCATCATAGCCAACATCAGCGCGATCCCTATACATCCGGAAACTGCAAAACTGATGCCCGCCGACCTGTTCATACACAGGAAAATAAATAGCCCTATAAAACCGAAAGTAATGGAACCGAGCAGCAGTCCGTTGCAGAAGCCGACTCTCAGTTCCTTTAAGGCAAGCTTCAGTTTCTGGGCTCCTGTAAGATTTTCATCCGTCAGAACACGGATGGTCACCGCAAGACTCTGGGTTCCCACATTTCCCGACATATCCAGCACCACCGACTGGAAACACACTATAAGGCTAAGGGATTGGATGACTCCCTCGAACATGCTGATGACAGAGGAAACCACAAGTCCCAGCACCATCAGTATGCAAAGCCACGGAAGTCTCTTTTTCATACTCTGTATGAGCGGCTCCTCCAGCTCTTCCTCAGCCACAAGACCTGCCAGCTTTGCGTAGTCATCGCCCATCTCATCATCCACGATCTCGACGATATCCTGAGAGGTGATGACACCGATTATCTTTTTGGAATTATCCAATACAGGTATGGAGTCCTCAGAGTAATCCTTCAGTTCCTCGATGACCTCTGATATGGATTCCTTCGCATAGACATAAGGATAAGATGTTGTGACGATATCCTCAAGATTGCGGTTTGCCCTGGCTATGATAAGCTCATTTAAGCTGATGGCGCCGAAAAACGTACCGTCCTCCTGCTGAACATAAATGGTGGAAATATTGTCATTGTCCTCAGCCTGCCTGACCAGTGAGTTCATGGCCTGTTTGATCGTGCTGTTCCTGTCTATGACAACATAATTGGTCGTCATGCGGCTTCCGATCTCATCCTCGTCATAAGATGAGATAAGCTCGATATCCTTTTTGGTCTCCTCGTCTATGAAGCTGACGACCTCGGCCCTGTGCTCCGCGTCCATCTCGTCCAGGAGCTCCCTGGCGTCGTCCGCATCCATCTCCTCAATGATATCAGCCGTTTTCTCAGTTCCGATGACATCGATATAATCATTCATGTCATCCAGGTATGAGAACACATCTGCGGCCTCTTCATTGCCTAAGACAGCCAACAGCTTTTTACTGTCTGTCTCATCCAGCTGTTCAAGGGCAGCCGCTATATCATTTTCATGGTAATCATCCAGACGGTTTCTCAGCTCATCAGCCGACTTAGCCTCATGGATGATCTTTACAAGCTCTTTTTCGTAATCGCGGCGCTCCGGTACCGGCTCTTCCGCCTCGGGTTCGACAACAGGGATCTTTTCTTCTAATTCGATGTTTTCTTCCATATAAATCCCTCCTTGTCCAATATGTTTTACATACCCAAAAGCGCATCCGATCTGACAGAAGCGCAACTTCCCGCAATCTATACTACTTTATCATCAAACTGCATCTTTCGTCAAGAAAAAATAAGGGAACACTCCCTTTTTTAAGAGAATGTCCCCTTATTTCTGATGGCTTAAAAACAACCTGAAAAATATATAAACTTACAGTTTGACCTGTACCGTCCTGCCTGTCACGGTATTCGACCTCTTGCGCCCTCCTGCTTCGGCTTCCGGCTTCTGTTTCGGTCCTACGCTCTTCCGTTTTTCCGCCGCAGCCTCCTTCTTCGCTGCCACAGATTCTCTGGTCTTCTCCCTGAAACTTTTGAGTATCCGCTTTGTCTCTATTTCATCTGAAGCCAGGAACAGGATAGCTGATCTGTCCATTTTTTCCGGGACAACATCATTAAACTCCTTTGAATCCGCGATGTTTTTCACCTGCTCTTTGTATGTTTCCATGTCAGCCGGCATTTTCTCTATGATGCTCCTGCCTTCCTTGCTGTTCATCATCTCGGCAAAAACAAGTGTTGCAATGCAAAGCTTCATTGAATGAACTTCTTTCGGTGTCAGATCGCCCGATCCGGATCCGATGGTTTTCAGCACCTCCAGACCTTTTTCGGCTCCCTTTGCAATGATCCGCTCAACGCCTTCCGACTGTAATGCCTTTTCATTGAATTCAGCCTTTCTGACTTCTATCATAGATATATAGACTGTATCATCGAACTGCGATATCAACGATTCACGTGCATTTATCATGGACTCTGCACTGTTCACCATTTCCTCCGCATTGATCTGAGCCTTGTATTCATCTATTGCGTTCATCGCATCCTGAAGAACACCGATCCTCTTTCTGGATTTTGCATCGGCTCTGTCACCCATCTTGCCCTGTCTCTGCTTGCGGTCAAAATATTTTTCTATGTCCTTTTCGGCCTCCGACATGAGCTTTTTGATCTCATCGATCTTATCCTGTTTTCTCTCCTCGATCTCCTCAAATGCGGAAACAGTGCCTTCTTCGCTGTTATTGGCAAGCTCGATACGTTTCTTTTCTATCTCCTGTAATTCTTTGTATGCATTGCGCACTTTCCCGATGGATTCCATGGCAGTGTCGTACTGCTTGCTGCCGAAGTACACTCCCACTGTAGCTTCCCGGGCTTCATCGAAAAGCTTTTCAAATCTTTCCGCGCCATGCATCTTATCGGCAGACAGGATCTTTTCAGTCTCCTCAACATCCTCACGGGTTTCGAATCCTATAAGAGTGGCCTTTCCCTTCTCGAAATCGATCTCGAAGCTTTTTCCGAGCATGAAGGACCCATCTGTTATCGAATTCAAAAGCGCCTTTGCCGCCTCCGGTTTTCCGATATATGCACCTGCATATTTTTGTATCTCTTCTCCTATAAGCCCGTTACCGGCTCTGATCTCTACCACCTTATCCGGACTCAGACATTGAGTAAAGGGCGTGTCAGGATTATTCAGCATTGCGTCCGCTGTCGCCTTCATGAACCTTTTCATAAAAACATACTCGGATACCATGCTCCTGACAGGACTTTTCAGCTCATCAACTGTAGTAGCCACATCTATCGCGTGTTCCTGTACCCTGCCCAGACTCTCGCGTATGTTTCCCAAGGGACCGCTCCTGTCCGACCACCATTTTTTATAATCCTCGAATCCATGCATTTCAGGATGTTCTGCCAATGCAAGTTTTGTGATCTCGTCCTTGCAGTGGGTTATTTCCTGCCATGCATCAAACTGAGCTGCACTCAGATGCATCAGCTGGTTAAATCTCTTGTCCGTTGCAATATCCACATTTTCAAAGTCGATCTTCTTTGCCTGTTCGTTCAGGACACGCTCAATTTGTTTCTGTCCCTCATATATCGTCTTTGCGATCCATTCCTGGTTTTCGGGGGTGGGATTCTTCATGCGAATGGCCACCTGATCAAACATCTGCCGTTTTTCAGTCTGAAGCTTCTCCGGATCCATAATATCTTCAAAAGAATACTCGCCCGTATTGAACAGTGCCATTATCGAAACACTGATACCCGCCGAACGGTCGAGTGTATAAGGTGATCCGGTCCTTGACTTCTGACTGGCGTATTTCTCACCCTCAAAAACAGAACGATAGGGATAATGTGTAGGATTCAGATCATTGTTAAGCTTCATTGTATCGCCGAAAACTTCATTCCTAACCCTGATCTTCATATCATCTATGGCTTTAGACACAGGATGGGAGCCGGCATAAAGATGCCTTCGTATCTTATTTACTGACTCAAGGCGTTCGCTCTCTCTACTGTTATTTATCGCTTCATCGTAATATTTTTCGGCCTGTCGTTCAAAAGCCTCGACACTCCTCATATAGGAAACCGCTTCTATCTGGTTGAGTATACTGCCTTTTTCCGCATTCTTTTGTGTGATATTCCTTACTGCCTCCAGCTTTTTCAAAAGCTCTTTGAAAGATTCCGGGCTTTTTTTGCTATCCAGCGCTGAAAGCTCTTCATACATTTTATTGATCTTTTTTGCATTTTCTTTTACATTCTCCGGATCCAGCGTTTTAAGACCGTATTCATCAACTTCCTTGATCAGTGCATCCGATTCCCCGAATGCGGCTTTGATAACATCCTTCTGTACATCTTTGATAACATGCTGTAATTTTGATCTATGCTCTTTATTATATTCTGCCGACTCCTCGGGGAGCTTAACATTACCAATGGAGGTAATGCCTTTCATGAATACATTCTCCGCATTCATGAGTTCGTCGGTAAACACCCCCTTATTCTTTGAGGAAGTAAGCTTTTTGTATGTATCGGACTTCTTTATCTCATCCATGTACAGAGATTTCAGCCTGTCAACGCCATCCGGTTTGGACAGGATAACATCAAAATCCGACACCGTAAATTTCTGCACATATTCATGAAGCTGATTTGATGCGTTAATTGTGTTTTTTTCGCCTACATAATCTGACTCAAAAGACTCGGATTCGGTATCTATGCCGTAAGCCCGAAATCCCTCTTTAATATACTCACTCTCCACATCAAACCTGCTTTTTTCATTCACTTTCGCCATTGAAGTGAGAAGATTGTCAAACATCATGTCAGCGATCGCGGCATCTCGTTGAGCCTTGTCCATTTTATCGAAATTCTCGGCAAGGTCTATTTTTGCTTTTTCGGCTCTCATCAATGCATCCATCTGCTTACCGTATGATGCAAGACGGATGTTGTTGATCTCTGTATATCCCTTTGGTGCCGGCTTTATGCCAAACTGATTTTTGTCCAGTATATCCTGGGCAAGCTTATAAGCCTGCTTTTCCGTATCTATATCGGAGAGTGCTCCACCACCTGCACTTGCCGAGTTTACATTGGCTGCGCCGTAATCCACAAAGTTCTGCAGCATCTGCTTTACCTTCGTTTGATCACCGGCCTTAAATGCCTCAATAGCTTCCTTAGCTTCCTGTCTTGCCTCCGCCATCAGAGGACAAAAACCTTTTTCTCTACCGTCACCCTTTACAACATTATTGACAAGATGCATCCGGTTATTTTCAAGCATAGTTCCCGTGATGGATGTGGAGGAGGAGTAGGCCCTGTTCATATATTTGGCATCCATTGCAGCGCCTATCACTATAGCTGCCACAGTAATATCATCCAATCCCTCGGGCACGTCTATGGTGATGTTATCGTAATCCTCCGTTTTGTTATACCCAATTCCCTTCGGCAACGTGCCTTTCGGTCCGTAAACATCCAGAAACGGTTTGTACAGATTATCCGCATCCTGCAGAACACCGGCATGTTTTTTAAGATAAGCATCACGCTCCGCCTGTTTTTCTTTTTCTATTCTCTCTTCTATGCGCTGTTTATTCAGCTTTTCATCAAGACTTCCCGCAACAGCAGCATTTTTAGAAATACTGAAAGTCTTGTCAGGATTGAGCTCCAGACCGTAGCATTCCACTTTATCACCCGGGTCCACCATAGCTCTGGCGGTTTCGGCCTTCATAAAGGCCTCTTTTTCTTCCCGGGTCAGACTCCCCCATGAGCTGCTATTGGAGCTCTTCCGTGATCCATTATATAATGCTTTACAATGATCATTCAGTTTCACCCCGTTGATATGGATAAGATCAAAGGGATCCTTACCCGAGTCTACAACGTTACATGAGGTGAAATACATATTGTAGGCGGAAAAGATGGTCGAATCAAAACAATTCTCCGCGATATGCCTCTGCTCCGGTGTCATCTCCGGGACACCCGGTATATTCAGCGCATTTCCGTCCACAGAAAGCTTTCCGGCATACTCTTCCATTACCTTCGGTCCGGCTGACGCTTTCAATTCTCCCTGTATTTCCCCTCTGACAGCTTCCGGTTGGATATCATTCTTTATAAAATCTATGCTGTTCTCAAATTTCTTTGCAAGTTCTGACGGAAGCGGAGTATTTTTCTCCATAAAATCATCAAGCGCTTTCGCGTCTATTTCATTGTAGGATTTTATACTCTTGTAACCTGTGGGTGTTGTAATGAGTGGTACAAAGCTGAAGGGTACATTCTGACGGTATTCCTGCAGGGTCTTTCCCTGATACAGATCTTTGTTCTGTGTCGCAAACCATCTCGCAGTCACCATCAGGCCGGTCTCGACCCTCGCCTGCATATTGGTCATTTTCACGCCGCAATCACCGATAAAAGTCTGAAGATTCTGCAGCGTCGAACAATTTGCCCAGAAATGCATTTCGTTTTTCATGGATCCGAAACCTTTAACAAAACCGTTATTCAACTCCGGATTTCTGAATTTCTCCATCTGATGATCCTGGATCACCTGTACAACATCAGAACCGATCTTTGAGAGCATAGCTATCTCATCGGCTGCCTTTGCATAAGTGTCCGGGTTACCGAGATCCACTTCCGGGATGCGATACTCACTGATCACCTTATCAGCATCGCGATACAGTTCGCCCCAGGCTTTTGCATTTTCCGGAAAATACTCTTTTTCACCTTTTTCGTTGGTTTTTGACAAAGGATGCTCTTCCAGAAACTTCCTGAACTCCTGAACATATTGGGCTTTGTCGTGTCCCTCAAGCTCTCCCTTCTCGAATTTCGGGATATCCTTAAATGCCACACCGTGACGCGCCATCACAAAAAGATCAAATACTATTGCATTTGAATGTGGTCTTGCATCTTTAAGGCCGGCATTATGCAGTACCTCCGCAGGGATCCCTCTCATATTGGAATCCTGACCGGACAGAAATTCATCTGCCACATCCTTTATAAGATCACCCCTGTATCTTTTAATATCAGGGTTGACCTCTTCTTTTTCTTTTTTTTCAGATGAAACGGTTTCCGGTTCTTTTGTCTCAGGTGCAGCATTCTCCGGCTCTCTTGAATTTACCTTCCAGTTAATGTTATTCTGCATATCCTCGTAGTTTTTACGCCACATATTTGCATTGACCGGAATCTCAAAATTCAGCGCCATAAGATCGAGTACTTCAAAAAAAAGCTCTCCGTTCTTTCCGAACAGTGGCTCTTCGCCGGATGTGACAGCTTCCATGATCTCCTCGAAATTGTCCCCTTCCATCAGGAAATCATGAAATCCTTCGAGCTTATTGCGCTCCTTTTCCCACTGGGCTTTACTCTCATCCGTCACAAAGCTCTCCGGTTTTTCGCAGATATATGAAAAAGAGTTCATGTACTCACTAAATTCATTGAGTACCTTCTCCGACTCATCAAACTGCTTTTCATTTATCACTTTGAGAGCATCTTCAAAGTTATCCAGAACTTCGTTTTCAGTTTCTGTAAACGGATAGTCGGCTATTTTTTTCTTAAACTCGTCAAATGTCATGGTCTTCTCCTCTCTGAGGTAACAGTTCTGTCCAGATCATGGATTTTCGTTACCGGTCACTGTTCGCAATCAGCCAAACAGAAAAACCTTTATAACAAGTATACACAAATCCCGTGTAAAAAGGTTGCAAAAAAAAATAATATTTTCACTTGACATTTTCAACTCAATATAGTAGAGTTTACAGGTCGGTCAGATGAGTCGTTGTTTATATAACATATACGAAGGTTCATCCCACAGGCGTGCTACTATGGCTCAGTCGGTAGAGCGCATCCTTGGTAAGGATGAGGTCACGGGTTCGATTCCCGTTAGTAGCTTGGACAAAGTTCAGAGCCAAGGCAACGGACAAAGGAACACCCGATGAATGCTTGCATTCAATCGGGTGTTTTTTGTACGTTTCTTTGGCGAGAGCCGGACAGCGAGAAAATCTCTGATTTTCGAGCTGGCCTTGGCTCTGAACTTTGTCCAATTTGAGGTAGCCTTGGCTCTGAG
>JAFYAD010000198.1 GCA_017540915.1 Lachnospiraceae bacterium | reverse complement strand
CCTTGCGGAGAACGATAAAAAGCAGTTTTTTATCGTTGTCAGCGATGAATTTATGGAAATACGGCAGGTAGCAGCACGGATAAGCGGCAAAAAGTTTGAGATCGGGGATTATAAGCTGGTAAAGGTGCAGAAACCTCTGTAAAACCTGTAAAAAAGCCGGTTCACAAAATGTTCACAAAAATTGTTAGCACTCATGCTTGACGAGTGCTAACAATCGAGTTATTATAGGGACAGTTCAAGGGAAGAGGAGCCCGGAACAATATTAAGAAATAAAAATACAGACACAGGCAACCGGACAGGACAAGGTGTTCTGCATACGGACCTTATAAGAAGGAGGAATGACTTATGTATGCACCTGCAATCTTTGATGACAGATTAATGACCAACTGGTTGGATGATTTATTCGGAAAGCCTATATCTGCGATGAACCGCATGGCAAATCCCATGAGGACGGATATAGTGGAGAAGGATGGTAATTATGTCATGACCATCGATATGCCGGGCTTTAAGAAGGAGGATATCAAGGCAGAGCTTAAGGATGGTATCCTTACCGTAAGCGCAGGCAGTGATGAGGTTAAGGAAGAGAAGGATGAGACCGGCAAGGTTATCTACAGTGAGAGACATACCGGCAAATACAGCCGCAGCTACGGCGTCGGCAAGCACCTGACAGAGGCGGACATCAAAGCCAGCTATGAGAACGGCGTGCTTACCCTGGAGTTTCCTACCGAGGCCAGCAAGCCTGAGGAGCCCAAGCGCATGATCGCCATCCGGTAAATGACATCGACGATCACTAAAATTCGATATATTCTCCCCCTCTTGGGCCGTGGTGAAGACCACGGCCCTTTTATTTTCTGAATACCGCATACACAAGGCAGTTAAGAGTGCGCCTTGCGGCAGGTGCTTTGCGCGTGGTATAATACCGGATATGGCAGAAATACTTCTGATTACATCCGATGATATGATCGCAAGGCAGATAGGGGATCATTTTGCACCCCGTCACCTTAAGCTTAAGCATGAGGGGAATATTGCTGCGGCTATGATGGCTGTTGCGGTCAGACCGTTTCCTCTGATAATACTGGATACTGATCTGGCCGGGCAGGAGTTAAAGCAGCTTATCGATGAGATGCGGCAGCAGAGCAAAGCCCTGGTTTTTTTGATATCTTCACGTACATCAGAAGCAGATGTGATAATGGCTCTGGACGCCGGAGCTGACGATGTTTTTGCCAGGCCTGTAAGGCCGGGGGAACTGGCTGCAAAGGCAGCGGCAGTCCTGCGCAGACAGGTGATCTATGGTATAAAAGAGCAGAGGGATGGAGATTACATAGAGGCCAGAGAGATATATGCGGATCTTGAACAGCGCCGTGTATGGGTGCGTGGAAAGGAGAAGCGCTTCACCCGCAGAGAATTTGAACTGCTGGTGTTTCTTATGAAACATCCCGATCAGGTATTCACCAAGGAAGAGTTGTATCGCCGTGTATGGGGAGAAGAAGTGGTGGGTGATATGGCCACGGTTACCGTACATATTAAAAAGCTGAGGAATATGATAGAGGAAAAACCGGCTTATCCCACCATTATTGGAACTGATTGGGGAGTTGGCTATGTGTTTCTGGGGAAAGCACCGGAATGGTAGATATAATATATGAAGACAAGGCAGTAATAGTATGCCATAAAACGGCCGGGATGGCGGTGCAGACAGCACGTCCCGGGGAGAAGGATATGGTAAGTGAGTTGAAAAACTACTTATCCCGCGAAAAAAAAGGCGAGCCGTATGTGGGTATAGTTCACCGGCTTGACCAGCCCGTAGAGGGCCTGATCGTATTTGCAAAGGACAGCAGGGCGGCAGCTGCGCTGTCAAAACAGGTTAGGCAGGGCGGCGGGATGCACAAGGAGTACCTTACGCGTGTCTATGGCTGCATGCCGGCAGATAAGGGCAGACTTGAAGACTGGATGCTGAAGGATAAAGGGAATATCTCAAGAATAGCAGATCCGGATACCGTCGGAGCACAGAAGGCGGTACTGGAGTATGAAAAGCTGGAGACATCCGGGAACACCGAACTGTTAAAGATACTGCTTCACAGCGGACGGCATCATCAGATAAGGCTGCAGCTGTCTGCACAGTCTGCGCCTGTTTTGGGAGACAGCAGATACGGTTCGGAAGAGTCGGTTGCTTACACCCGTGAACATGGGATCAAAAGGCTCTGCCTTATTGCACGAAAGCTTGAATTTGACCATCCGGTAAGCGGTGAGCGTAAGAGTTTTGAGCTGGACGTAATGTTGTAAAATACCCCTTGATATGGTAACATTTTTGCATAAAACGTTAAGGAGCAATACAGATGGCTGAAAGCAGTGGAGGACGCAGGCCGCTGTCCAGGGAACAGATCGCGCGCAGGACAGTGTCGCGTGAGGAGGTGGCAAAGTGGGCAGCCCAGTCCCAGCAGGAGGAAATAAGCTTCCGTCATTATTGGGAAACAAAAGAAGTCATCACTGTCAGTGATCCGGGAGATGAATATATCGTTTTTGTCGGAAGAAGCGATGTGATGACTGCCAAGATATGGACATTTCTCGACCATTCGATCCCGCACCAGGCATATATATTAAGACCTGATCCGCAGGTACGTTATGACTTGTCGGACAGGGAAGGGATCATCATGAGGTTTAAATTCTTCGGTGAAGTCCGCATCTTTAACAAAGATGGTTTAAAAGCAATAGCGGATGAGGTCGAAATGCATGTTTACCAGAGATCGGATGATGTGATACTGCGTGTGGTAAAGGAAAAGGTAATGCCGTAACAATATGGGAACTTGGAATACCAGAGGACTGCGCGGATCCACTCTGGAAGAGATGATCAACCGCAGCAATGAAAAATACAGGGAGAATGGTCTGGCACTGATACAGAAAGTACCTACACCGATCACCCCTATGGAGATAGATAAAAGCGGATCGCGCATCACTCTGGCATATTTTGACCAGAAGAGTACGGTCGATTATATAGGTGTAGTGCAGGGAGTGCCGGTCTGCTTTGATGCAAAGGAGTGTGCCGGTACAACTTTTGCAATACAGAATATACACCCTCATCAGGTAGAATTCATGAAGGATTTTGAAAAGCAGGATGGTGTTGCATTCCTGCTGATCTATTTTACCGGCCTGGATGAGCTGTACTACCTTAAGTTTGAGAAAATGTGGGAATTCTGGCAGAGGGCTGAAAATGGAGGACGAAAAAGCTTCAGACATGATGAGCTGGATCCCGAATATGTGATAACCCCGCACAGGAGCGTGCTGGTACCGTATCTGGATATGTTAAACCGCGATCTGCAGGAAAGAAAAGATTAATGAAAGAAAACGAAAACGAGAAAAAAGAGAATACGGATATTACCAAGGATAAAGAGAAAGAAAAGGAAGTATCCGCTGATGCCCAGAAGGAAGCCACCGATTATGATTTCATAAGGGAGCAGATACGTGAACGCCCTATCAATCGTAAGAAACTGGTACAGCGTTTCATTATTGCAGCGGGCATGGCACTAGTTTTCGGACTGGTTGCATGCCTGACATTTTTCTTTCTTGAGCCCAAGCTGAGTAAATGGCTTTCGGGTGATGAAGATATGGAGCTCAAGATAGTTGAGCTTCCGGAGAATACCGTGGAAGAAGAGGAATACCAGGCTCAGATTATCCAGGAAGATGAGGAGCCGGAGCAGCTGGTGATAGAGACACCTATTGATCAGATGAGTCTGACTGACGAAGATATGGTCAGTGCCAATCAGGCAGAAGAGAATGTGAGCCAGAATACGGTCCCGGAACCGCCGTCCGAACAGCCGCGCGATGATCTCCAACCGCAGATCGTTTACGAACAGGTTCCGCTGGAACTTGAGGATTACAGGCAGTTATACAGGAAGCTCTATGCGCTTTCACGGGAAGTAGCAAAGAGTCTGGTGACTGTTACTGCCGAACCGGATGCCGAAGACT
>JAFYAD010000197.1 GCA_017540915.1 Lachnospiraceae bacterium | reverse complement strand
CCGGCAGCTATCTGCGAAGCCAGCAGCTCATGCACACGCCTCAACTGATCCAAAAGTTCTCGCCCCATGCACGGATTCGACCTTACAGCTCCCCCTGAGGGGGAGCCTTTGTCTTAAAGTTTCCAGATATCTGTATTATACTGCTCTATAGTCCTGTCTGAAGAGAAGAACCCGGCTTTTGCAATATTCACTAACATCTTCTTCGCCCAGCTCATCCTGTCCTCGTAGGCTTCATATGCAGCTTCACGAACCTTTATATAATCCTTGTAATCCGGGAAGGTTATAAACCAGTCTTTATTCAGAAGCTCCTTGTACAGTCTCTCAAGATTCTCCTTGCAGCCCACCTCTAACATCTCGTCAGATACTATGAAATCAACGGCTGCAGCAAGATCTTCATCCTCATCATAATAGTCCTTTGAAACATAGGATGCGTCTGCGTAACGCTTTATGACAGTATCGGAATCCTCACCGAAGATAAAGATATTGTCATCACCCACAAGCTCTGCTATCTCAACGTTTGCACCGTCCATAGTGCCGAGTGTCACCGCACCGTTCAGCATGAATTTCATGTTGCCCGTGCCGCTGGCCTCCTTGGACGCAAGGGAAATCTGCTCCGAAATGTCGCAGGCGGGTATCAGCTTCTCAGCCATGGTGACATTGTAATTTTCCACCATCACCACATTGAGATAGGGTGAAACCTCCGGGTCTTTTCTGATGACCTCAGACAAACATAATATAGTATGTATTATATCCTTGGCTATGATGTAAGCAGGAGCCGCCTTGGCACCGAATATCACGGTAATGGGCGTCTTTGGCTTTTTGCCTGCCTTTATCTCCATGTATTTGTGGATGGTGTACAAAACATTCAGCTGCTGTCTCTTGTACTCATGGAGCCTCTTGACCTGAACATCGTAGATGGAGTCGGGATTGATGCTGATGTTCTGTGTTCTCTTGAGATAATCCGCTATGTATTTTTTGCGGATATCCTTTATCTCCAAGATCTTATTCAGTACAGCGGTATCATCCTTGTATTTCAAAAGCTCCTCAAGCTTGTCCGCATCCTTTTTGAAACCAGGTCCTATGAGAGATTCGATGTACTCAGACAGCTCGTGATTAGAATACAGAAGCCATCTGCGAAAGGTTATACCGTTGGTCTTATTGTTGAATTTTTCGGGATAGAGCTTGTAAAAAGCATTGAGCTCCGAATCCTTGAGGATCTCGGTGTGAAGCCTTGCCACGCCGTTCACGGATATTCCGTAGTGGATGTCCATGTGTGCCATGCATACACAGTCATCTTTATTGATGATGGCTACCGCCGGATCGTTGTATTTTTTGTTTATGCGGTTATTTAACTCATAAATGATGGGCACAAGCTGCGGAACCGCGCGATTCAGGAAATCAAGAGGCCATTTCTCCAGAGCCTCCGCCAGAATCGTGTGGTTGGTGTATGCCGTACACTTGCTCACTACCGCAATGGCCTCATCCATTGTGAGCCCCTCAATGAGCAAAAGCCTTACCAGCTCCGGTATCACCATGGAAGGATGGGTATCATTTATCTGGATCACTGCATATTCGTCGAGATCATAAAGATTTGATCCTTTTTCCTTTGCCTCGTCCAGGATCAGCTGTGCAGCGTTTGACACCATAAAATACTGTTGGTATACGCGCAGGATACGTCCCGCATCATCGGAATCATCCGGGTACAAAAACAGAGTGAGGTTTCTCGCGATATCCGTCTTATCAAAATCTATGCCGTCCTTCACTATGGATTCATCCACTGTCTCGATATCGAAAAGATGGAGCTTATTTGTGCGGTTTTCATATCCCACCACATCTATGTCATACATGCGGCTCTTTACCGAAAGTCCGCCGAAATTCACGGTGTAGGTCTTCTCCGTATCTATGAGCCAGCTCTGCTTATCGATCCAGGGATTGATGGTCTCCTTCTGAAGATTCTTTTCAAAGACCTGTTTGAAAAGGCCAAGATGATAATTTAATCCCACTCCGTCTCCGTTTAATCCAAGGGATGCAATGGAATCAATAAAACAAGCCGCAAGGCGTCCCAATCCTCCGTTTCCCAAAGAGGGCTCATTCTCCAGCTCCTCAATATCCGAAAGGTTTTTGCCGCATTTTGCAAGCTCATCCCTCACTTCATCATATAAACCAAGATTTATCAGATTGTTTGACAGGAGCTTTCCTATCAGAAATTCAGCAGATATGTAATACAGCTTCTTTTTGCCTGCCTCTTTCACTGTCGGCTCGGCCGCTTTAGCCGCTTCCTTTACGTATTCACATAATGCGGCGTAGATCTCCGCATTTGTGCACTGATCCATAAACCTTCCAAACTTCTTCTTGACAAATTCATTGACTGTCATCGTGTTTAATCCTCCCGTAAAGCACATAATAAAATGATAACTCGCGATCCTGCCCTATTGCATGGCACCTTAGCTCCGTGACATACACACACAGAGTTAATTGTTTCACATTTTGCCCAATTAGTCAACAATTCTTGTATTGTTTTTACTGTTTTTTATCACTAAAAAAGGCTGTAAACTATAAGTCCACAGCCTTTTTTATACCACCCTGTTCTCAGCCTGATTTTCAGCCCACGATTCTCACGGTTTTAGCTACACCGGATTTTTCTATAAGCTTTCTCGCCTTGTTTTTCTGTTTCTTTGTTCCCCTAAGCCGGATCACCGCTTTTTCGGATATTCCTCTAAAGGCTTTTTTCCCAACCTTTTTCAAACTTGAAACATCAATAACGATCTTTTTAAGCTGCTGTGAACCATCAAATGTATTGGCACATATCTTTTCGATTCCGCTGCCAATTTTAACATTTTTCAGATTGTCGCAATCAGCGAAAGCCGAAGCACCGATTACTTTCACCTTATTTCCGATAACAAGTTTTTTAAGGTTTTCGTTGTCCTTAAACGCTTTAGCCGCTATTCTGGTGACATCTCTTTCCTGTTCATCATTAGTGACAGTATCCGGGATCACAGCTTTACCCGATGTTATTTCAGCATCATTAAGTGTGGCATTTTTGCCATCCACAACATATGTATACTCATCTTCCGCGCCTTCTTTTCCGGTCTCTACAATGAATTCAGATGACGATCCTGTTTTTTCTGTTCCGGATTCATCAGCTCCGGTTTTTGATCCGGCTGTTTCGTCTTCACCTTTGGCATTTCCGGAGACTGTATTACCCGATACTGTGCTAACCGATGTCGTCTTTTCTGCAGATTCATCCGAACCTTTCTGTGTATTTGCAGAACCACCGGCACTTCCTGATCCTCCTGACGAGCCGCCCGAACCTCCGGAACCACCGGAACTGCTGCCGGATCCTCCGGAACTGCCGGAACTTCCCGCTGTTCCACCGGAACTGCTGCCGGATGAACCTGAGCCACCCGAACTGCTGCCGGATGAACCTGAACCACCTGAACTTGACGAACCGCCGGTATTGTCATCTGTTTTAACGGATTTTTCTATAATGTCTCCTTCGATCAGGTCACCGCATTTGGAGCATTTTTTATCTGACTTCTTTCCGTTTTCTGTACTCGTAGGCTCCTTAGCAGAGCCAGCTACCTCGTGATAATCATGATCCACAAAGGAATATGTATATACTATATTCCCGGAAACAACTGAATCAACTCGAGGTTCATTATCCCAACCTGCCATACAGATATTATCCGGTTTACTGCTCACAGCCGGTATTTGATCTTCCGACAGTTTAAGCGTGTCTCCTTCATACCCTGTCAAAGTGACTGTCTTATCCGTTGCGGATCCATCACCCCATGATCCGTTTACAACCTTGAATGTTACAGTTGCAGAGATACTGTCTTTTTTCGCATAAGCATATGTATATGTCGTATCCCCGTTTATTGCAGTTTCCGTATCCGGTACTGCATCCCAGCTTCCCGCCTTATATGTAACATCCGGTCTGCTGCCAACATCCGGAATCTGATTTTCCGATAGTTTCAGAATGTCTCCCTCGTAACCGCTCAATGTAACTGTCTTATCTGCCGAAGTTCCATCATTCCATAATCCGTTTACAACTCTAAAGGTAACGTTACTGCTTATGGCAACTCGTTCTATCGTCCAGATTCTTACTACAGTACCACTGTAATTTGTTATTCCCTCTATTATTGCACTTACTGTACCGGCATTAACTGTATTTCCGGAAACTGTAACTGTATAATCAGCATCTTTTTCAAGTATCCTGCTTCCATCCTTCACAGTAATTACCGGTATCTGCTCATCGCCGGTATATGTGAAAGTAGTTTCACTCAATGATACAAAGCTTTCTTCTATCTTTTTTCTGATGATATTGAAATCTTTTGTCAGTGTTCCCTTAAAGTTACCGTTACCGCTTACAGTAACATACGCTGTACCTGCGTTTACGTTGCCCGTATAGGTCACCGTGTAGTCCCGAGTCCCCGTCAGTGTTCCAAAACCGTCAACGCTTACGGCTACATCAGGTTTGATCTGTGATCCGTTGTAAACATATGAATTACCGGATATCGCAATAATTCCCTCACTTATGTCTGCCGCATTGATGTTAAATGACACATGTTTGGTTCCGTCGAAGTTCTCTCCGGTTATACTGATATCTGCTGATCCCGCACTGACATTATCACTGTATTCCACTGTAAATTCATTGTCGGGAAGTGTGATATCTCCCAATTTAAACACCAACCCTGCCTGTGTATGCGAAGAGCCATCATAGGTATAATCCACCATACCCGTCACACTAAGGTCATCTATATTTCTTTTTGAGATTTCAAGTGTTTTTACTACCTGTCCTTTGTAATTACCTTTTCCGTTAATACGGACCTCAACCGTTCCTGCCTTTACACTTCCGTTACTGTACGTCACGCCACAGGTATAATCCGTATTGAGCACCAGCTTCTGTCCATCATGTACAACATTCGCGGATACAGTCTTCTCCGTGCCGTCGTAAACCAGCGATTCCGGAAGTATCGAAACGTCTTCTTCGGCAATCACGATCCTGGTGTCTGCCGATATGCCAAACTGTTCCGAATTGGTTCCCGTGAAATTACCGATACCCGTCACAGTAACTGTAGCCGTACTGTTCTCATCCGTATTATCTGCATAGGACACAGTATAATCCACACCCTCTGTCAGGGTATAACCATCATATGTCACGGCAAGATCCGGCAGCGTTACTGCCTCACCGAAATTGTAATCCTGATCCGAAACATTTAAAAGCTGCGCATTGGCAATATCTGCCGCAACGATCCTGAAAGACACCGATTTACTACCGATGTAATTGCCAATGCCTGTAACTGTGGCGATGGCATTATCTGTAACACAGGTGTTGCCGGAATACTCTACGGTGTAGTCAACTCCTCTTGTAAGTGTACCTCTTGTTCTGTTACTCAAGCTCAATAAAGGAGTATTCCCTGCCGGAGAATAGGCCTGATCGGCAACCGGATCAATGGTTGCACCAAGCCACCAAACATTAGTATTATCAGATGAATAGAAACTATTAGTTTTGGTAATATCTATAGGTTTTACTCCTAAACGTACAGTCTTTACCCCCGTAAAATTTCCCTTACCTACAATGTCGTAGCTTGAATAACCCTCTGCAGGAACATTCAAAAATGTGTTTTTTTCCGGATCTATCACTTCATAATCCGTTCCCTCGACAAGATTAGTACCGTTAAATTTCAGTCTGTCATATCTCAGCATCTCCCACACCGGTTGACATGCATTATAGATCCTTACAGTGTTTTCATAGTTCATCTCTGTGCCGTTGCTAATATAATACTTTACCGTATTTCCAATATCCGCT
>JAFYAD010000196.1 GCA_017540915.1 Lachnospiraceae bacterium | reverse complement strand
CACCTTACCGTCAGAAGATTTAATATCACCTCTTGAGACAAAACGCGACAGAGAATTTATCCTCTTATTATATGGATTATCTATGAATCTGTCACTCTTTGCCGCAAGAAAATATACATAATACCCTGCCAGCACCAGAAAAAAGAAGATAAAAACATAGGCTATGATGGCAAATTCACGATTTTTGATTTTTTTAGGAGTCCCGATCTCAGTCTTCTCCTTCTTCATCCTCTGTTTCCTCTCCTTCAAGGGTTATCTCCATGTTTTCAAACTCATCGTAATCTTCATCTTCTTCATCTTCTATGTATTCTTCATCAAGACTATATATTTCATCCATTTGATCCTGTTCATAATACTCATTTGTACCCATATCAGGATCATCGTAAATCTCTCGGATATCAACAGCTCCGGCAGCTGAATGCTGCTTCAAATACAGTCCCTGTATCACCGAAAAACATAAAAACGTGCATACAAGGGAGCTTCCGCCGTAGCTCACCAGAGGCAATGTAACACCCGTTGACGGCAGGGCATTCAGCCCGCCACCCACAGCCAGAAAGACCTGTGTGGCTACAGTGGTGCCAAGTCCGCGAGCGATCAGCTTGTCAAACATATCCTTTAGCTGCATGGCGATGTTCAAAAACAGAAGATAAACTCCCGCATACAATAATATCAGCAGGATAGCGAATATTCCACCAAGCTCCTCCGCTATGGCCGAGAAGATGAAATCCTTGGTGACCACCGGTATGGTCAATGGGGATCCCTGATACAGTCCCATTCCGAAATACCCTGCAGTACCTATGGCAAAAAGTGACTGGCTCACCTGATATCCCGCATCGTCTATGACTGACAGCGGATCCAGGAATGCCTTGACCCTGACTCTCACATGGGAAAACAGCTTATAACCCAATACTGCCGCACCGGCTCCGCCTCCCAGTCCAAGTCCCACATATATGACCTTTCCGCTGGCAGCGTACACCATTATGATATAAGTCACAAAATATATCAGGGCGCTTCCCAGATCCGTGGATGCCACCAGTATCAGCACGTGTATCGCTGCTATGACCGAAGTTATCACCACCTGCTTGAAATTCGCAGATTCCGCATACATTGAAGCCACAAAGAATACGAACACTATCTTAATCAGCTCCGAAAACTGCATGTTGATGGAACCCACAGTGATGGAGAGGTTTGCTCCGTAGCTTTTATTGCCGGCCAACGCAACCACTGCCAGTGCCGCTATGCCTATAAATGCATAAAGATATTTTAACCTCTTCAAAAAAGACAGCTTTTTGATGACCATCGGCACCAGAAATGTGGAGACTGCGGCAACAGCCGCAAAAATAAGCTGTTTTACCGAAGACTTATAATTCAGCCTTGTGAGCATTATGAAGCTTATAGCCAGTAACATACATATATGATTGGCTATGAGCCTTGATGCCTTTGCGTATACAAAATGATAGATGATCTGTATAAACACCAGAAGGGCTGTCTGTGCAAGACATAGCAGAATATGTTTTATATCGCTCTCATTCATGATGATGAGGAGACTGCCGTTAACATGTATCATGAACAGATATATGAGCTGCCTGTTCAAAATACGGTTCATCTTTTCCGTTTTTTTGAAGGAAAGGGCAAAAAATCCCTCAAAGGTGTAGCAGGCAAACAATATGATCATAAGATATTTGGAAATCTCAGTGATGATATGTGTCATTCTACTCCACGCCTCTCTTGAAATGTCCTCCGGTGGTTTCCTTAAGCTTTCCCTCAAACACAGCCTTCACAGTCTCTTCATCCATACCGGTCAGATCGTATCTCACCGCTTCGAATCCCAGCTCTTCTATCTTACCCATATGGGCGGTAAGATCTGTAGGCAGACTGTTATATACAACATTCAGACATTCCCTGCAATAACTTTTAACTTTAAATCTCTTTCCCAGTCTGTCAGTCAGCACATGCTCCGACTCCGATGCATCACAGCCCTTCAGGGTATTATGAACACACCCTGCAGACACCATGAGAGGATAAAGAGCGCTTACCACTATGGCGCTGTCGCTGTTATCCCTGTGGAATAACTCTTTTGAGTTTAATTCCAAAGGTGCGGTAAAATGCTGTAATCCAAGCTCTCTCAAAGCAGCCAAAGTCTCATTATTCCATGTGTAAACACTGTGATCCGTATAGACAAAACCCGCATCGACTCCGGCGGATAAAAGTGCCTCTATGCCACCGTAATTTCTCACGAGAAAACATTCCGCACCGTATTCCCGATATTTTCTCACGGTTTCCGCAGGATCTGTCCCTTTGTCCCCATTTCTCTTTTCCCGGAAAACATAGGGTAATGCAACTCCTGGCCTGATACCTCTGTCGCGGATCATCTTTATGGCCTTTGCGGCATCTGCTTCATCCATGGCATAAGCACAGATGAAAAAAACATCCGCACAAGTCTCACTTAAAGCGATCTCTATCTGGGATAAGGACTCAGCCACTATATGTTTTTCCAATGCTCCCGCTGTATTTCTGTGATCGGTTGATATCTCAATATCATCATGAATACTCGTATCTTCCGATCTATCCGGCAGCAGGTTCATTTCAAGCTCATCAACCGCCCGTCTCTTGAGATCCTTTAGTTCCTTTGCGGATATGAAGACCGGATCTTCGGGCATATTGATCTCAAGATCATCAAACTCAAAGAACGTATTTCCAAGGGATGAGATCTTATCCCGGACATAGGCCTTATCCACCGGCGCTTTTATTGCCGGACTTGCCTGACCACCGGTCACTGAAACCGAAACCTCGCCGCAACTCAGACTAAGCTCCAGCGGTTCACCTAGGACTATATGCATTCTGCCGGAGATCTTAAGCCTTTTGATCCCGGTATCTGCCTCTCCTGTAACTCCCGATCTGTGTGACGCATCAAAAAGAGTCACCATATCCCTTCCGTTTCGTATTACAGGATACCCCGGCGTATTGCCGCCTCTGTGACCCAGATCATCAAGAGCCTTTATGTCTTCGGAAGACGGTAATATCCCACTGTCATAATACTCATCTATAAGTTTTCTGTATATCTTCGTAACACCGTATACATAGTCCGGTGATTTCATCCTGCCTTCGATCTTGAGAGAGTCCACTCCTGTCGCTAACATCTTATCAAGATTGTATGCTCCGTTGTAATCTTTGAGACTCAGCGGATAATACTCTTTTTCATCGCTATTCTTTTTTCCTTTTACTTTATCATCACTTTTAAATGACACATCCTGATAGGGCAGTCTGCAGGGCTGTGCGCACCTTCCGCGATTGCCGCTCCTGCCACCTATTATACTGCTCATCAGGCACTGTCCGGAATATGAATAACAATAAGCTCCGTGTATGAAAACCTCCGTCTCCATACCCTCGGTTTTTGCCGTCTTCACAATGTCGGATATCTCCCTGATGGATAATTCCCTGGCCAAAACAACTCTCTTTATTCCCAAAGAACCAAAAAATCTCACACCATTTATGTCTGTTACCGTGCACTGTGTGCTGGCGTGGATATCCAGCAACGGAAAATAACGGCGGATCAAAGACATCACACCGATATCCTGCACTATGACCGCATCCAGTCCGGCCAAGACTAATGGTCTGAGATAATCAAATAAAAGAGAGACTTCCGTATTTTTGAAGAGGGTGTTCACCGCAAGATGAACCTTAACACCATGTAAATGAGCGTATTTTATGCCCCTTATCAGGTCTTCCTGTGAGAAATTCCCTGCATAAGCCCTGGCGGAAAACATATTGCCGCCCACATATACAGCATCAGCTCCGGCATTCACTGCACATATAAGAGTGCTCAAGTTTCCTGCCGGAGCCAAAAGTTCCGATCTAACGTTTTCCACGTTTTTTACCTCTTCCGGCTTTTTCTTTTTCGGCTTTTTCAAGGGCAGCCTTGGCTGCTATGGCTTCTCTTGCCTCTTTGGCTGTCCTGGGCTTTGTAAGTCCCGACGGAGCATCCTCCTCTGCAGCCTCTTCTTCCTCGCCGGATTCGGCTGCCGATGCCTTAAGATCCTCTATCTCTTTATCTTTAGCCTCAAGCTCTTTATCTTTGTTTTCAAGCTCTTTATCTTTAGCTTCAAGCTCCCTGGTCTTATCCTCCAGCTTTGACTTCAGTTCGCTGACCTCTGCCTCGGCTTTCTTTATCTTCTCGTTCTTTTCGGCTTCCTGAAGATCCTTTTCCTTTTCGTTATGATACTCCAGTTCCTCGATCCGCTTATCCTTCTCTTTCAGCTCGCTCTCAAGCTCACGGTTTTTCTTTTCGAGATCCTTGATCCTGCGCTCGCTGTCCTCCATATCGAGCTCAAGCTCTTTTAAGCGCTTTGTCTTCTCATGATCATCATCCTCAAGCTCTGAAATGCGTTTGATCCTCTCGCTCCTGTCGGTGTCAAGCTCCGCAATACGAGTATCTTTCTGACGGTTTTCCTTGGTGAGGGTCTCTATCTGGGCACGCAAAAGCTGCTCTTTTTTCCCTAAAGCGGTTTTATTTTTTTCCTGCTCGGAATTGCCCTGCATCTCAAGATCCACAAGCTTCTGTTTAAGCTCGTAAACCTCTTTTGATAAGGTATCTGCAGACTTTGCGTTCGCTTCTGCCGTATTCCTGGCCTTGAAATAATCATCTGCGATATTGATCTCGGTCATCAAAACCTTCAGATCCTCAGGCAGACGGTTATATCCGGAAAAAGATATCACCTCGTTGATCCTGGACTCAATATAGGCAGCTACCTGCAGAAGATACTCTTCGTCCTCAAAGCCGGACAGATTGTATGTTTTCCCGCAGATATTAACCCTTGTGGTAGCCTTTGTGTTCATGTTTTACCCCTCCGAAACCCCAATTATCAAATATAAAAACAAATGTAGTCGGATGTTTACAAATACATCCCCTATGATATACTATTGCAGGGAATTTTACAAGTGAAATAATGCTATTAATGTTACTATTCACCCTTACTGTCCGATCCCCATATGCTTATACCCAAGTTCGGTAACAACGCGCCCCTTGGGTGTGCGGTTGATGAGGCCGTTCATCACGAGATAAGGCTCGTATACATCCTCAATGGTGCCACTGTCTTCTCCGATGGCAGCAGACAGGGTGTCAAGACCCACTGGTCCGCCTCCGAATTTCTCTATGATGGTGGTCAGTAGTCTTTGATCGTTTACATCCAGTCCCAGTTTATCAACCTCCAGAAGATCCAGCGCATTATCGGCAACCTCTTTGGTGACGACTCCGTCATATTTGATCTCCGCAAAATCTCTGACACGTTTCAAAAGTCTGTTGGCAAGACGAGGCGTACCGCGGCTTCTCCTTGCAAGCTCCATGGCGCCGTCCGGTTCTATCTCCACATTGAGCTTTCCGGCAGTTGCCATAACTATCTGGTACAGTTCCTTTGTATTATAAAATTCAAGATGATGCATAACACCGAATCTGTCACGAAGCGGTGCAGACAGAAGTCCTGCCCTGGTGGTAGCTCCCACCAGTGTAAACTTTGGCAGATCAAGCCTTATGGATCTTGCGGTCTGGCCTTTTCCTATCATGATATCTATAACATAGTCCTCCATGGCAGGGTACAGCACTTCCTCAACCTGACGGTTTAACCTGTGTATCTCGTCCACGAACAGAATATCATTCTCTCCGAGTCCCGACAGTATTGCTGCCATCTCACCGGGCTTTGCTATGGCAGGACCGGATGTAACCTTTAAGTTTACGCCCATCTCATTGGCTATGATGCCAGCCAGTGTTGTCTTGCCGAGTCCAGGAGGACCGTACAGTAAAACATGATCCAATGGCTCATTTCTCTTTTTTGCCGCCTCGATATAGATACGCATATTCTCCTTTGCCCTGGTCTGACCGATATAGTCATCCAGCCTCTGGGGACGAATCTTCACATCAAGGTTTACGTCTTCTTTTTGAATTGTGGTGGATATTATCCTGCGTTGTTCTTCAGACATTTACATTTCCCTCAAAGCCATTTTTATCAGTAATTCAACCGGTGTATTCTCATCAAACTCCACCTTGGAGATTGCCTTGAGGCTCTCGGTAGATGTGTAACCCAGTGCGGTCAAAGCTTCCAGTGCATCGCTTCTGACGCTGTTAAGAGCGTTGTTCCCGCTCATTA
Organism: Lachnospiraceae bacterium; assembly: GCA_017540915.1. Next base: position 1,180 of record JAFYAD010000196.1, on the reverse strand, counting down.
TGCCGGGTACAACACCTGTTCCCTCAGATGAAGCTTCACCCACAGCAACTCCCAGTTTGTCCTTAAGCTCCAGCACTATCTTTTTGGCGATCTTTGTACCCACACCGGGGGCCTTCGATATAGATTTATCATCCTCGGCAGCCACCGCAAATCGAAGATCATCCGCACTCAATGTTCCCAGTATAGCCATAGCCACTTTCGGTCCCACGCCGCTCACCTTTATGAGCTGCTTGAACACATTGAGGTCGTCTTTCCTGATGAATCCATATATGCTGAAGCAATCCTCAGCCGGCTTAAAATATGTATAAATCTTAACCTCTCCACCAATAGCAGGCAGGTGTGGCAGCGCCGTCACGGGAACATAAACCCTGTATCCCACTCCGCCGCATTCCACGGTGATGGTGTCTATGTCATTCTCTGTGTATAAACCTTTCAGATACGATAACATTTTTCTTCTCCGATTATAAAAAATATTTTCTTTAACGCCGGCCTTATCAGATTTGCAATCCTATTTATTCAGTTAACTGCCGGGTAAAGTGTACATGTCATCACGGCCGGCTGGTGTATCTCAATTTTGTAGTTTAAGATTGCCAATCCTCGCATATACTGCTGCGCTTAACAGTCCGATCAGCAGTCCTGTCACAAGTCCGGATATCAGCAATACAGGAAGGTAATAAAAGATTCGCACTTCAGAAACTACAAGTGCTGCCATCAAAAGCTGTCCAATGTTATGACATATGCCTCCCACCGCAGATACCGTAACCATATTAAGAAACCGCTTCAGGATACACATTGCCGCAAGGCTTAATATCGCACCGGACAGCCCGTACAATATGCCAAAAAGGTTCCCAAATAAAAGTCCCGAGATTATCACACGGATTACGGAAACCGTCGCCGCGTACCTGACATCACGCATATAAAGACACAGAACTGTCACTATATTCGCCAGACCGAGCTTCACTCCGGGGATACCGAAATTCACAGGTATCAGGCTCTCTACGAAACTGAATATAAGCGCAAGAGCGATCATCAAACCTAAATATGCTATTTTTGAGCTGACTTTCTCATTATCCAGATTGCTCATTTTTTCGAGGAACTAAGTATATTATAAATCATTACTATTAACATCCTATCCAGTAGATGAGGCATGATCACATACATATGCACTGATGTGAGATTG
>JAFYAD010000195.1 GCA_017540915.1 Lachnospiraceae bacterium | reverse complement strand
CCATCGCTGCGCTGGTTTCCAGATCAGCTCCGCAGTCATACAGCATGATAGTTCTTTTGGCTTTTCCCATATCGCCGCCGGTTCCGTGTGGCTGGAAAGCCCATAGCGCGCATAACACGACTGCCACCATGATAAGTCCGATTATAAGGTCACCATATTTCCGCTTCATTGTCTTGTCCTTTCGCATCAGATAAGGATCCTCTCAAAATGATTATACATATCATGCAGCCTTTCACTCAATAAAGCATACCAGCTGTATGTCTTATTGTAATAATCTTTATCCCCTTTTATCACACCAGTCTTGCATTGTTTTTATACTTAGGGTGATATTTGATCCGTACCGGCTGTCCTTCTTCCAGATCGGCTCGCGGATTTGACAGAACACCTTCAATTTCCTCGCCGTTTTCGGTACGGTATCTGACGTATACATTGATATCAATTTCTTCCGGAGTTCCATCATCTGTGATGCAGGATACGACGGCATCAGTCTCGATTCCATTCTCGTTTATTCCACTCTTTATTCTGCGACTTACCAGGATGCCCGCAGCGATCACTGCCAGGAAAACCACCCACATAATTATTCCCTTATCCATTCTGCTTTATCTCTCTCTGCAATTTGAATTTTTCGCGTTATCTCTGTATGTTAATCTGGTAACTGTTTTACTCAGGATTTGAATAATCAATAATAATATGCTTACATGAATCACAATTAAAAGCCGGAACACAATCAGCTTTTAACCATGGGGCGTTACCAAGCTGTAAAAACCCTGCATCTGACCGTGGCGCGGACCAATCATCCTTTTCGTTTACCCAGCAAACGCCTCCACGACCCAGTGCTCTAATGAAACCTTCTTTCATCTCTTTATTACAGTATGGGCACTTCATAATAATACCTCCGCACAAGTCGAATCGTTACAACGCATGCCCGCCGGATACTTTTATTACTTGTCCGGTAAGCATTCCCGCCTGCTCACTTGCCAGGAACAGGATAGTTTCAGCGATGTCCTCCGGCTGTATCAGTTTCCCCATTGGGATCAGCGGGATGACCGCTTTTTCCAGTTCATCATCGATCCATCCGGTCTGAGTCGGTCCGGGTGCAACACAGTTCACTGTGATCCCATACTGAGCGACTTCGAGAGCAATGCTGCGGGTCAATGCTTCTAAAGTTGCCTTGCTTGCTCCATAAGTGATCTGCCCTGCGAAAACCTGTGATGCATCCGTGGAAAAATTGATTATCCTTCCATAATCACCATGGTGTTTAATGAATTCTCTTATCATCAGAATGCTTCCCCGGACATTGACCGCAAATGTATCATCGATCACGGCCTGTGTGATTTTTTCAATCGTATCAATGCCATCCATGTCACCATCTGCAGCATTGTTGACCAGGATGTCGAGTCTTCCATACTTCTCCATGACGGCCCGATAGATTTCCCTTACAGCATCCTCATCAGAGATGTCGCTCTCCAGTATCAGGTAATCTGCGTTCATCTCTCTGAGCCTGGATTCAACAATATCTGCGCTTCCTGCATTTGCTGCAAAATATCTGTCTGCTCCGTTTCTGTCTGTTTTGCTCTCGTCAAAAGGCCTTATTATTTTCTTATATACCAAAACCACCTTCGCACCTTCACGGGCAAAAGCGACCGCTGTTGCCGCTCCGATTCCCTGCGGGTTATTCGCCCCCGTAATCAAAGCCACTCTGTTCTCTAATCCGTAATTAACCATTTGTGTTTACCTTCATTGTCCGTGATCTTCAGGAGTACATATTCATCCTCTGCCCCATCCAACGGCGGAGCAATCGAGTCTGAGATCTCATCGATCCTTTCCTCGAAAAATTCTGCATCGTCTTCCCCGCACGGCTATATCTCATAGTTCAGGAACCGCATCATTTCTGCTTCACCGTCATCTTCATCGATCTCCCCGGTCTCCCTGAAGCCATATTTGTGATAAATGTGCATGCCGATATCGTTTTCCGGTTCTGTAGAAAGATAGAGCCTGTCTGCGCCATTATCGCGGAAGTATTTGATTATCTCGGTGAGCGCCGCCTGACCATAACCCTTGCCCTGCTCGGACTTATCGATCATGAAGCGCCAAAGCCAGTATCTGTCGCCCTCATCCTCAGCCTCCGGAGCAAAGGCGAACATGCAAAAGCCTACAAGTCTGTCATCTGCATAGATCGCAAACGGACGGGCAACGCCAGGATGTTTGGCGTTGGTCTCATCAGCCTGTTTCAGCGAATAGTCATTTGGCGCGACAAATGGCTGATCTTCACGCACAGAAAGAGCCAGGACCGCATCGCGATTTGTTTCATCTATAGGTATCAATGTTATTTTCATATATAGGTCTCCCTTGTATTTATGAGTATTTACAGCTGCTATTGCGGGCACCAATAGACGAAAATCTCGTGGATCTCTTTATCATAGCCGTCATAGAATCCTGTCGGCATTCCTTTCACTATGATCGCGCCTCTGTTATAACTGATCAGCATGTGTTTCTTGTCTTTATCAAATGATATGCCCTCTATCT
>JAFYAD010000194.1 GCA_017540915.1 Lachnospiraceae bacterium | reverse complement strand
CACAACGGTTGCCGTAGCCACTCCGAAGGATCCGTTTATCATCCAGAATATGACATCCACCTTGCCCTCTGCAGTCCAGCCTGCCACAGTATTCACACCGAAATTGTTGACCGCCGACTGGATGAACATATTAGACAACGCATAGGTTGACGCCTGTATTCCCGCCGGAAGTCCTATCAGCATCATCCGCATAAAAATGTGCCCGTAAAACCTGACCTTTCGTAAAACCAGCTTTACGGCAGGTGTCCGCCTCATGAGGCATTCCGTCACAAGTCCTGCGCTCACTGCCTGGGATACCAGAGTCGCAAGGGCTACACCCAAAACCCCCAGATCAAAAACCGCAACCAGCACAAGATCCAGCACAATATTGATGATCGTACAGGTTATAAGGTAATACAGAGGTCTCTTGGAATCTCCCAATGCTCTCAGGATCGAAGCTCCCATATTGTATATGAATGTGAACATGAGTCCGGTGAAATATACCCGGATATACAGTTCGGCATATGGCATTATCTCCTGCGGGGTATTCATAACAGTCAGTATGAAAGGCGTCAGAAGATAGCAGGTAACGCCCAGCACCAGTCCTCCCGCAACACTGAAAGCGTAGGATGTGTGAAGGGCGTTATCCAGTCCTTTTTTATCTCCGGCGCCATAGTAATTGGATATGACAACGGAACAGCCGTTCGTCAGTCCCGTGAAAAATCCCACCACCAGATTTATGATATGAGCGGACGCCCCGCCCACGCTGGCCAGTGCCACCTTACCTGCAAAACGCCCCACTATGATGGCATCCACAGTGTTACATAACTGCTGAAAGAAAGTTCCCAGCAAAATCGGAAAAAAGAAAGCCAGAACAGCCTTCCACATCACTCCGTTCAATATGGGATTATCCGGCGTCTCTTTCGTAGCCGTATTAGATTGTATATCTGCTTTTTCTGTCATATCAAAAACTTTTCCATCATACCAAAAATTCTGTTAATCTCTCGCTTCCTCCCGACAGATTCTGCCGGCAAGGTTTTTTATTATATCACATATAAGGTTTCCATACAAGGAGCAAGATGTTACAACAAAACAGGATGTCATGGCATGTTGAATGCCATGACATCCTGTTAACTACTCATTTAATGTTTTCAGTTACGAAGATTAACCTCTGCGCGCTTTCCCAGCACGACATTTACTTCCACATCCTCATAAACACCTCGGTTTGCTCTCTGAACGGTGAGTGTTACCTCTGTTCCTGCCGGATAATATTTCAGCGTATCCTGCAATTCCTGCATGGTGCTGACCTTTGTGCCGTCGAAAGCTACCAGGAAATCGCCTACCATAAGATCTGATTTTGCAGCCGGACTGCCTTCATATATCTTGGTGATGTAAATACCTACCGGCATTCCGTATGTCTCTGCCGTAGAGGAATCCACATCCACACCGCCGATACCGATGTAAGCAGCCTCTGTCTCATCAACCTCATTTCTCTCTATAAGGTTCTGGATTATAGGCATAGCCTGCGTCATGGGTATCGCAAATCCCATACCTTCCACGTTGGTATCCGAATACTTGGATGAGTTTATACCGATGACCTCGCCCTGCGCATTTAAGAGAGCGCCGCCCGAATTGCCGGGATTTATGGCAGCATCCGTCTGTATGGTCTTGCTGCTGTAGTATGTACCCGATTCATCATCCTGTATGGTAACTTCCCTGTCGATGGCGGATATAACACCGGTTGTAACTGACTGTCCGTATCCCAGCGCATTTCCTATGGCTATAGCAGCCTCACCTACTACCGTATCACCCGATGAGTTGATGCTGGCAACCTTTATATTTTTCAGTGTGCCGTCTGCCAGCTCGGAGATTGCAACGCTTACGACCGCAAGATCGTTTGATGGCGATGTACCCTTGATCTCCGCAGCAGCCGTAGTCTCATCCGCAAATGTAACCGTTATGGTATTGGCTCCGCTGACCACGTGGTTATTGGTAGCTATGTAAAGATAATCATCATCCTGAGCCACTATTATACCGCTGCCTGCATATTCAACATCCTCGGTATATATCTGCCCGAACCACTGTGTGGATTTTGTGGTAAGGTTTGTAATGGAAACAATTGAGGGCATGGTCTCCTTCACTATCTGGGAAACATCCTCACGCCCCGTCACATTGGTGTAGACGATCTTGGTGTCCGCAGTGGTGTTCTTTTTAGAACTGTCCTCGGTATCCACCGTGCTCTTTGCGGAACCGCTCTCCTCCGTAACCTCGGTTTTCTGCCCGAGCTTTCCGGTAGCGCCCGTAAAATATACTATACCGGAAAATGCCGAGCCTGACACCAGACCGAACACAAGGGCTACCGCCGCACATTTTACAAGCTTGATGCCGAATCCGCTGTTCTTTCCCTGCTGCCTTGCAAGCCTTTTGGCTTCCCTTCTGGCCTCACGCTTTGCCGCTTTTTCTGCTGTCCCGCTGTCCACATTTTTGAATTTTTCATAATAAGGATTGCCACCTGTGAAACCCTGGGCATTATAGGAACCGGTGTAGGAATACTGCCCGTTATTCAAGCCGTTTCCGGTGTTCGCATTATTTGCGGTATAGGGATTGTACTGATTATATCCGTTATTATCCGTGTACGGAGGTGTATACGGCGGCGTGTTCGGCGAAATACCGCCGCCTGCGCCTGCGGTGTTCACATTCGACTGATTCATGTTCACCGGCTCTGCATTTGCCGGATTCACATTAACCGGATTCGAATTAACCGGACCGGCGTTTACTGGCTCAGCGTTTACCTGATTCACATTTGTGGGATCCGGCTGCTGTCCCTGCATGTTGTCTGTCGTAACATTCCCCTGTTCGTAGATTTCATGTTCATCCATAACTATACGCTTCCTTTCATCCATAGGCCGGTTTCCCGGTCAAACATTAAGTTTGTTTGCTCTTATGGTTACGTATGATAATAATAAATTGTGTTCTGTTTGTGAATAAAATTCGTCATATCTGTGATTAATTGTGAAAAAAATACGGAGCACTATCCATGCTCCGTAATGATCAGTCTGTCGCCTGTGTTTCGTTTTCAAAATCGTCCAAAGTAATGCTTCCGCTACCGTCAACGGCCGCCTTGTTATCGCCGTTTTCGATACCCATACCGGCTGTATTCTGGATTGCGGTGCTGTATGCCTGTACCGTGTTGGACGGCACATAGGCCTCATCCTCATACAGGAATCTGTGCAATGCCGTAACATTGGATGCCAGATCACATGGCACCACCACGGCTCCCACACCCTTGCCCAGTGTGACGGCGTTCTTGGAGAAGGGGAATCCCACTGTATCGCTGAGTTCATAATCCAGCATCGATGAAGCCAGCGCTATGAGTTCCGCATTTGTATAACTGGTGTAGATCTCCGGGAATACCGTGTCTATTATGTTGTTCAGTGTATTGATATCACAGGCTTTCGCTTTTTTGACCAGCTCGTTTATGACCCTGCGCTGTCTCTCTGCACGCTTGAAATCGCTGCCCGCCGTAGAACGGATCCTGCAGTAAGCCGTAGCCTGGGTACCATCCAAAAGATGAACCCCCGCACCGTATATGTCATTGGTGGTGATGCCGGTGGCTTTTGCGGTAGTCTTGGCATGTTTGTTGATATAGAAGACTTCCGAGCTGGTCACATCTATCTCGACACCGCCCAGAAGATTCACAACATCCGTCACAGCCTTGAAATCCACAGTGATGTAATTGTGGATATCCAGATCCAGGCTCTTATTCAACATCTGTATCGCCTGCTCCGCACCGCCCACATGGTAAGCACGGTTACATTTGTGAAGGCTGTTCTCCGTCGACATGGGCTCAGTGTCCAGAAACGTATCCCTGTATATGGACACTAGCTTTACATCCTTGGTGTCATTGTTGATGGAAGCCACCAGGATAACGTCCGAATTACCGCTCTCCGCATGCCCATTGTAGAGATTGTCCACACCGAACAGTGCAACACTGGTGTATCCCAGCTGTTTCTCGACACTCTCCTGCGGTATCTCAGTCATGTTGATGCCGAGATGCTCAGCCTCCACATGGGTTCCCACGTTTTCTGCTACGGTCTCATGTTTTTGTATCTTGTCCACGGAACGCCAGATATACAAAAATCCTGCCAGTCCTACCAGTATCAAAAGCTCGCAGGTCAGCAGCACTATCTTTCCGATCCTGCGCCTTTTGTATTTGTTTTTATTAGCACTCATGATATTTATGTACTCCTCCCGGCCCCGGTTCAACTCCCCGAAACCGGTGGGCTAAAGTAATATACCGCCAAACAACCGTTTTGTCAATATATTACTCTTCTACCGGCTCCTCCGGAACATCGGATGTACAGAACGGGCACTTTACTGCCTTTATCGCGATCTTGCTCTTGCAATACGGGCAATCCTTCTCTGTGGGAGCCTTCGGTTCCTCTTTTTTCTTGCCCACTGCCATTGCAGTATTCACTGACTTGATGATGATGAAGAGGAT
>JAFYAD010000193.1 GCA_017540915.1 Lachnospiraceae bacterium | reverse complement strand
CTTCTGTGATGGCCCGGGTGTGAGCAGATTTCATGCCGTCAAGCTTGCTCCATCTGCGGAGCTTTCCCTTTTCCATGACTGCAACGCCGTTGTCATTGGTACCGATCCAGAGCCTGTCCCTGCTGTCAACATAGAGACATTTTATACTGGTGAGACCCTCCGTGGAATCCATACGCTCGAAAATATTACCATCGTAGCGTATCAATCCGGCGTAACTGCCGATCCATATAAAACCATCCTCCGTCTCAGCGATGGCGTTCGCCTCAGAAGTTGGCAATCCGTTGGTGTTATCATACAAAACTGCAGAATATCCCTCGTATCTGCCTATCGGATCTACGGATATCTCCCTGTTGATGTTTCCGCCGGCATTAAGGTATACCGTCTCATCCTGTGCAAAGCAGAGGCTGCAGTCGAAAAACACCCCCATGAAAAGCAAAACTGCCGGGAGAGCAGCGCACATCAGTATGTCTTTAATCTTCAGTATAAGTTTAGCGCCCAACTTTAGTTACCTCCAAGATCTTGCTGTATCTGTCCAGCCAATAATACCGCAAAACACTGTTTTTGTCCACAAGTCAGGCTCTTTCTTTTTGCAGCACATCGGCAAGGGCAGCAGGGCATACGGCTTTCACATACGTTCCCTTCTCCTCGTAGCGCTCTTCCAGCACTTCGCCTTCCCTGTGTATGCGGCTTAACAGATTACCGTCCGTGTACGGCACTAAAACCTCTACGGTCCTGCTGCCGGATCTGAATATATCCGACAGAGAGTCCAGAAGCTCCTCTATTCCGTATCCCGTCTTTGCGGAAACATAATAAAAATCCCTGAAAGGCCGGTTTTCCGGCACTGTCCCCTCCTCACGAAGGTCGGCCTTATTGTATATCAGGATTCGCGGAATCCCCGCTACATCCAGATCTTTCAGCGTATCCTCCGTAACCTTTTTATGCATTGCATGATGAGGATCCGACGAGTCCATGACCATCAATATGACATCCGCGTACTTAACCTCAGCAAGTGTGGACCTGAAAGCCTTTATAAGGTCGTGGGGAATATTGTCTATGAAACCTACCGTGTCCGATAAGAGGAATGGCTTCCGTCCCGGAATATCTATCTTTCGCACTGAAGTATCCAGGGTCGCAAAGAGCATGTTTTTCTCAAATACCCTCTTTTCCTCCGTGTTCCCGGATGAGGGATCGCTCATCTCCAGAAGCTTATTCATAAGGGAGGATTTGCCTGCATTGGTGTAACCCACCAGCGCCACATGGGGGTATCCGTCCCTTCTCCTGCCGCCGCGCTGCACATCCCTGGTCTTCTCTATCTGTTTCAGCTCTTTTTTGAGCTCGGTGATACGGTGGGATATCTGACGGCGGTCAAGCTCTATCTGTTTTTCTCCTATACCTTTATTGGCACGGCTTCCGCCTCCGCCGCTCTGCCGTCCGAGATGGGTCCACATACCTGTCAGTCGCGGCAGCATAAACTGAAGATAAGCCGTCTCGACCTGAAGTCTCGCCTCCCTGGTTCTGGCCCTCCTTGAGAATATCTCCAGGATAAGGTTGGTACGATCCCAAACCGGCACCCCTATAATCTTCTGGAGGTTCTTCATCTGGGCAGGGGACAGATTTCCCAGGCAGACAACGTGCTCCGCCTCCATACCCTTCACCATCTGCCCCAGTTCCTCCGCCTTTCCGGAACCGAGCCATGTAGCATTATCCGGATGAGAAAGAGTCTGGGTGACCGTACCCACTACCTCAAGATCACATGCTTCGCAGAGGCTCTCAAGCTCCTTCATGGCACTTTTGAATTCCTCTTCGCTCTCATCGGTGCGAAGTCCCGCCATCATCACCGGTATCAATTCTTCTTTGTTTTCTGTCACTGAGTTCATATACTGCAATCTCCACGATTCTTATAAATTTTTCTGTACCTATCTGTTTTATGATTCCAGGGTCAAAAACCTGACTGCGCGGCAAGCTTATCTTTTGACCCTCAAAACATTTTATCAACTAACAACAGTTGAATGCAAGTAATAAAAAACCCGCTTTGAAATTTCACCAAAGCAGGTTTTAGATAATCTGTATTTACATTACAAATCCGGATGCTCACCGGACCATCCGCATTCCGGAAGGCATGACAGCATTGACATATCATCCTCCGAGATCCTGAAATCGAAAACATCGAGATTCTGTCTCATGCGCTCTGTAGCCGATGCCTTGGGTATCACGGCAATCCCGCGCTGTAAAAGATATCTTAACAGCAGCTGCGCGCTGCTCTTTTCATACTTTGAAGCCATCCCGACCACCAGGGGATCGTTGATCAGGCGCGCCCTGCCCAAGGGGCTCCACGCCTGTGGCAGTATACCCTCTCTCTTAAGATATGCAATGGCATATTCCTGCATATAACCCACATGAAGCTCCAGCTGATCCACCATGGGCTTTATCCGTGCAGTCTCCAAAAGCGCTCTGATATGATGGGGCAGGAAGTTGGAAAGTCCTATCGCCCTGACTCTGCCCTGATCGTACAGTTCCTCCATCAAAGCCCAGCTCTCTCTCACCTTCTCAATCCAGCCGGGATCATCCTTATCCTCCTTGGGCCAGTGGATCAAAAACAAGTCCAGTTTATGGGTCTTAAGCTTCTCGCAGGAAGCTTCAAAGCTCGCAAGGGTCTTTTCACGGCCGAGATCGGAAGGCCACACCTTGCTGCAGAGGAATATCTCATCCCTCTCAATACTGTACTCTTCAAGAGCCTTTCCGATGCTCTCCTCATTGCCGTAAAAGCTTGCCGTATCTATATAACGGTAACCCGCATCCAGAGCATCTTTAACAGTCTGCTCACCTTTCCCCTCTGTCGCAAGATAAGAGCCGTAACCCACTGCCGGGATCACAACACCATTGTCCAGCACAAACTCCCTTCGCTCCTCTGTATATCCGGAAATATCGAGAATGCGGTCCAGAAGATGCATGTTCTTCAGTGAGAATGCCTTACTGATATGGGGCTTGGCGCCGTTTCTGATGCAGTCGTTCATCTGCTCCAGCTCAAGGCTGTAGTTGGATGCAGCAGTCACCTTCTCTTTGTGAGCTATCCTCTCACCCCCAGCATTTTTGACCCATACGGTAAACTCCAGCTCGCCCTCCTGGTTGTATTCCACGTCGGAGCGTATATAGCCTTTAGTACCGTGTATGAACAGCCGGTCGTATCTGTCTGAGGTATCGATGCCCAGAGCCATGCCCGCATTGATCGACGCCCTGGCGCCGTTTTCAAATCCTATCAGTGCGGATGCCATGTGGTCCACTCCCGCTTTATCAAGCTCGGCATCTGCCTTCACATAAGCAATGGGTGAATCAATGAGGGACAGTATCATGGTAGTACAATAACAGCCCACATCCAGGATACCTCCGCCGCCCAATTCCTTGTGCAGCCTGAAATCTTCGGTGTAATCCTGGGTGATGAATGCTGTATCGATGTAATCTATCTCGCCTATCTCACCGCTCTCAGCGATCTTTTTGAGCCGTTCAACATAAGGGCTGTGCAGGTATGCGTAAGCCTCCATCAGGATGGCTTTGTTTTCCTCAGCGGCAGCAAACATGCGCTTCATCTCCGCCTCGTTCATCGCCATGGGCTTCTCGCACAAAACATGCTTATGTGCCTGTAACGCCTTTATGACCCACTCACAGTGAATATTATTGGGAAGCGGGATATATACGGCCTCGACCTCAGGATCACTTAAGAGCGCATCATAGCCTTCATAAGCTTTCTCAAATCCGAAGCGCTCCTTAAACTCCTCTGCTTTCTTAAGGCTTCTGCCCGCTATCGCATACAATTCACACCCTTCGGCCCTCTTCATGCCCGGTATTGTGCAGCCTGCGGCTATACCTGCGGTTCCCAATACTCCCCATTTGACCATAACTGTCTCCCCCATATACCAAAACATTCCTGTCTCTGTACCGCAGGTCTTTATCCCGCGGTACATCCCGTGACAATATATTATGCTCCTGCAGCGGCATTCAGGTCTGCCAGCACCTTCTTTAAGTCCTCGCGAATGCTGAGATGCTGCGGGCAGGCCTGCTCACACTTACCACACTGCTTGCATTCCGCAGCGGTCTTATTATCCTTTTTCATGCCATCCCACTGCCAGCTGACAACGTTATATCTCTGATACATATGATATCTGTTCCATACACTGAAATTGCCCGGTATATCAACTCCGAAGGGACACGGCATACAGTATCTGCAGCCGGTACAGCCGTTCTGTATCCTGCTGTTCATGATCTCCTTGATCTTGTCTATAGCCTGATATTCCTTCTCCTCCATGGGCACGAAATCGATGAAGGTAGAAAGATTATCTTCAACCTGTTCCATGGATGACATACCGCTCAATACCGTCAGTATGTTGGGAAGAGTCGCAACATATCTCAGAGCAAAGGACGCAGCGCTCTTTCCCGGGCGCACACTCGCGAAAACATCCATTATATCATCGGAAAAGCTTGCCAGTGATCCACCCTTGACCGGTTCCATTATGGTGAGCGGTATACCCTTTTCCTCAGCCAGTTTATAGCCTTTCATACCCGCCTGATCATTGATATCCATGTAATTGAGCTGTATCTGACAGAAATCCCAATCTCTGTAGTTTATGATCTTCTCAAAGGTATCGTAATCATCATGGAAAGAGAATCCCAGGAAGCGGATCTTGCCCTCTGCCTTAAGCTCTTCAAGTCTTTTGACAGTGCCTATCTTTTCCTGTTTTGCCCAGCTGTCCTTATTCAGGGCATGCATAAGATAAAAATCAAAATGATCCGTCTGAAGCTTTTCAAGCTGCTCGTTAAAGTATTTATCCACATCTTCGACGGTATTGACAAACCATACCGGAAGCTTTGTAGCCAGATAAAACGAATCCCTTGGATACTTTTTGAGCGCCTCTCCCACAAAAAGTTCGCTCTCACCGTCGTGATAGGGGTATGCGGTATCGATATAATTGACTCCGGATGCAATGGCCTTGTCCAGCATTTTCTCCGCTAAGGGTCTGTTTATCTTACCGTCCTCACCCACGGGAAACCTCATACATCCGAATCCCAACAGCGAAACATCGATCCCCAGTTTCTCAAACCTTCTCTTCTCCATGTGTACTCTCCTTTCCATAACCAAAACTCTTCTGATTAAAAACTAAGCTTTGCCCTGTTTTCGGACAAAGCTCAGTAAATTCGGTCACTTATAAAATCATATATCGGCGCTTATGTCTATGTTCTCACCTGTAAGGCCTACATAGGCACCGTCTTTTGCCTCTGAAGCCTCAGCGTGTGCCAAAAGCCACTTATTGCAGGCGGTCATCCACTTGTCTTCCTCGTTGTATGCCTTCAATGCCGGTACAGCACCGTTGGTTCCCTTCGGCAGAACGATAGCCACCTTGAAGCCTTCACCCTTCTTTGCAGAGCAGGGAGCGTAGTGCAGGGAAGTCTCATATACCTCCACAACCTGTCCCTTCTTTGCCAGGAAAGCCTTTACTTTGGATGTATCCAGCTTGCCATCCACGATATCGTCAGCCTTTGCCAGCAGCAGGATAAAATCCGTAGAGCCGATATTCAGCTCACTGTCGCGATGATACTCAAGGCAGTTAAGCTTGGTGTTGTGCCCGTTGCAATATCCGATCTGTATCGGCATGCCGCCATAAGCATTGTTCTGAAGTACACCGAAATCTTCCGTATATTCCAACGGTGCACAGCTCATAACGTACTCAACGCCTTCCGGAAGCGGAGTGGAAGCATCCAGCGCTTTCACCAGGCTCTCTGTATCGTAGCCCAGAACTTTTCCATAGGGTTTGAATTCAGGATCGTTCACAGAATAAATCTTCATCTTTTTTCCTCCTACTATTGTGTGATGGCACAAACGCCGCTCTTAATATACTATTCCCTTTACACGGTTCTGTCAATTTATACTTATTAACGATTTTGTCACCGATCCGACTATGGAACGAAATATCATCATACCCTGAGGTGTTGCTTTTTCTTTGCGTTTTCTATCTTCTGCGCCCTATCTGATCGTCGCATTCATGCTGCCCATGCTGTAGCCCTTCATGTCAAGTGCGACAAACATAAAACCTATCTCTTTCAACTTATCACAGACTTCCTCACGGATACCGTCGGCGGCAAGCCGCGGGATATCAGCAGGCGGTACTTCAATGCGGGCCACATTTCCATGCATACGCACACGCTCCTCAAGAAAGCCTTTCTCTATGAGAAACTGCTCGGCCTTATCGATCATGTGTAGCTTTTCCTCCGTGATCTCTTCACCGTACACAAACCTCGATGCAAGACAGGCATATGCAGGTTTACTCCACGTGGGAAGCCCCATGGCCTTTGAGAGTTGACGTATCTCCGATTTTGTAAGCCCCGCCTCCCTGAGCGGACTCTTTACGGAGAGCTCCTCCACTGCGCGAAGCCCCGGTCTGTAATCTCCCATGTCGTCCACGTTGGATCCCTCCGCTGTGTATTCGATACCGTTCTCCTTCGCGACCCTTGCAATCTCCGTAAATATTCCGCGCTTACAGTAATAACACCTGTCGGGGCTGTTGTGCCTGTAGCTTTCCTCCAGTAAGGGATTCAATTTGCAGATGATCTGACGGATCCCACGCTCCTCGCAGAAAAGCTTTGCCTCCTTTATCTCTCTCTCCGGCACCGAAGCATCGGCCCCCGTAACCGCAATCAGGCGGTCTCCCAGTACCTCGTGGGCAACCGCCAACAGGAAAGACGAGTCAACACCGCCGGAGAAACCCACCGCCAGTGAACCGAGACCTGCTATATATTTTTTCAGATCTTCAAGTTTTGTCTGTAAGCCTTCGGATAAGGCTTCTGTTTTTTCGGACATTTCGATCCTCCTAAAGATATTTTGAGGCGATCCGGTTTTTCTTCAGCATGTAAATGCCCCTATCTATTGAGTATACCTGTGATCCATGATTTTTTCAATGGTTATTGTATTTTAGGCTCAATCACAAATTCTATGTGATGGCTGATAAAAATCATTTTTTGTTCACAGGATACGCCTATTTCAAAGCATCCTTCAGCACAGAAAGGTTGCTCTCCATAACAGAGAGATATGTGGTGCCGTTTGCCACATCTTTCGATGTGGTCGACTGCATTGAATCCATCGTAAGGGTCTGCATGTCTTTTGTCTGCGTATTCTGAATGACGGTCTCCGCGATCTTTCCGTCTGACCCTTCAATGATCATGACTGCCGGAAGTCCCAGTTCATCCACTTTTTGCGAAAGAAATGTAATTGTTTCGAAGCTGGCTTCGGTTTCCGCCGAGCATCCCACAAAGGCCGCATAGTAATCCAGACCGTAGTCATCTGCCAGATAGCGGAACGGGAACCGGTCTCCAAAGAGAAGGGTATGGAAAGATGCATTCTGTACGGCAGTCTTATACTCTCCATCCAGAGCATTTATTTTTTCAATATATGCCGAAGCATTGCTTTCATAAATCCCGGCATTTTCTGAATCTATGCTCTTAAGGGAATCTGCGATACTGCGGACAAAAACACCTGCATTTTGCAAAGAAAGCCATACATGTTCGTCATATTCGACCTCTTCATGCTCATGTTCATGCTCGTCTTCATGCTCATGCTCGTCTTCATCCTCATCTTCATCATCGGACTCTTCGTGATCATGGTGGTGTTCATCTTCCTGCATGCCTTCGACCACCTCTTCCTCTTTTGCGGCATCGCCCAGCACATCCAACAGATTGATGACCGCCATATCCTTATTGGCAGCTTCCGCAAGAGCATCCTCCATCCATTCGTCGGACTCACCTCCCACGTATATGAAAAGATCACAGTCTGATATCTTAAGGATATCCTCAGTCGTGGGCTGATAGCTGTGAAGATCGACGCCGCTGTCGAGAAGCATGGTAACATCCATGTCCGCCGGATTCTCACCCAGAACATTCATCACCCAGTCGTACTCGGGGAAGATCGTCGTAACAATACGGATCCTGTCATCCCCCGATAAATCACCCTTGTCCCCGGAACCGCAAGCGCAAAGACTGCATGCCATCATAGTGACCGCTATAAAAAAAGCAAAAACTTTTTTCAAACTAATACCTCCTATGGATTATATTAAAAACAAAAATGCAACTCAGTTGCATATTATATACATTGTCCTCCCGTTTATTTCCAAACTGTGCTCCATGTTTATAATACTACATTTCACACATAAAGGCTGCATTTTTCTTATGCTTTTCCATTAGTTTTTGTATGCTCCACCTTATCTATTCTCCCAGCAGCTGCTGTTTATGCTCAAACAGGGCAAGGTTTATGGTATAAATATCATAAACTTCCTGCCCTATAAAATACTCAATGATCAGATCAAACCTGCTGCTCGGGGAAAGCGCGTACCCCGCCCTTCCCAGAAAATCTTTAGTCTCGTCAAGGCTTAATTCCAAAGCCAGGGCGAATGCCACCGCCGTAATCTTCCTGGGCTGGTATGAAACATTGCTCCTTATCTTCGAAAACAGCTTCCTGTCAATGTTCGCACGTTTATAAACTTCCGTATCAGTATATCCCTTCTCATCGATCATCCTGAAGAGGCTCTCCTGCCATGTTTCACCGACATTGGCCATAAGATCCTCCAAAGAGCGCTTTGCGGGTACCGCCATGGCAGACGGAGCCAAAGCAGTTTCCTCTTCATACGCCATTTCCTCAACTGCTTTGGCTTTTGCGGAAGTCTTTCTTCCCGGAAGACAAAACGAATCAGCAAACAATCTCCTGCCCTTGCTTCTCTCATTGGGAAAGGCGCCGCCTAAAGCCATGTTTGCCTGCAGCGGGTACCCCGCTGTGTTCATCCTCTCGGAAACATAGTTTTCATCAATAAAGGCATCCACATCGGCAAAGATCCTGCCGGACAAAACAAAAGAATCCTCGTCAAATACTACGAGGGTTATCTCCATGTCATTATCGACCAGAAACTCACTGATCACGGAAACAGCGATCTGAAGCGCATCAGCCTTTGGGAATCCATACACTTCGGTTGCGATCAGCGGAAATGCTATGCTCTCACACCCCAACTCCTTTGCCTTGCCAAGACTGTTCTCATAGCAACTGCGAACCGCTTCTCTCTCCCCGTGCTCACCGTCGATCCATTCCGGTCCGACGGTGTGGATGATATACTTCGCACTTAAAGCGAAGGCAGGCGTTGCCACCGCCTGCCCCGTTTCTATATTTCCAATCTTCTGTCTTTCTTTAAGAAGATCATCCGGTCCCGCTGCCATATAAATCGCATAATCCGTACCTCTCGCATACGTGGGTTCCGGATTGGCGGAATTTACAACAGCATCAGCATGCACCTTTGTTATGTCATTTCTGACTATACGAAAAGCCATATTAATCTCCCCACAATCTTTAAGTTCATATCGTCACTCTGAGTGTCCTATAACCGTATTATAAACAAAGTTTCGGCAAAATCAACAGATTATTGTTGCTTTGCCGAAACTGATTATCCCCGAAAAATTCTTTGAAAACGACCACCTGCCATGGTCATGTGTGATCAAGCCCTGTGGCGCTTCTTGTAATCCGCCTGGATTGGCGCGAGCATCTCATCACTGTCAAATGCCTCCTCCATAGCCTTTGCACTGCCGCAGGCTCTTGCGCAGCTCACCATCTTGGACATCACATTGAAGTTTAGGGCCGTGCCCTCACTGTCGCACTCATACCGTACCGCCCTGTTTGCAGATACGCCAAATCGACCTGCAACTGTAACCGCATCAATGTTGGCTCCCAGGAACACGAACTCCCAGTGGTTCTTCTTTTTCTTCTTCTCCACCATCTTTTTAACTTTATCGTATGAGTACTCTTTGCTGGCGTTCTCCATACCGTCGGTTGTGATGATGAACAAAGTCTTTTCCGGCTTTTCGTCTTCCGGAAGTTCCTTCTGGATCCGGCTGATATGGTGGATCGCTCCGCCCACCGCATCCAAAAGAGCCGTGCAGCCCCTGACGAAATATTCCTTTTCGGTGATATTTTCCACAGCCTTGAGATCCTTTCTGTCATGCAGGATCTCTGTCCTGTCGTCAAATAGAACTGTTGAGATCAACGCCTCTCCCTCTTCCTTTTTCTGCTTGTCCAGCATGGAGTTGTATCCCCCGATGGTGTCTGCTTCAAGACCTGACATGGAACCGCTGCGATCCAAAATAAAGATTATCTCTGTTAAACCCTTCTTCATAATACCTACCTCGCTTTCTGCCGGTGAACGGCTGCTCTTTATTTGTTATGAGGTAAGTATATTAAAAACCTTTACGCGAATGGTCGCATGGAAAGCGACATTTTTCAACCTGCATTTTTTCGACTTTTCCTGTCTTAACACAAAAGCACCGGCTTTGAAACCGGTGCTTTTACCCCCAATAATATATACCCTAAATTACAAAAAATTACCTGACTCCAAAAGACAAACTCAGAACTCCGGCTCTATCAAACCGAATTTGCCGTCCTTACGTTTGTATACCACGTTAACCTGACCGGTCTCCGCATTGGAAAATACGAAAAAGCTGTGGCCGAGCATCTCCATCTCAACACATGCGTCCTCGGGAAACATCGGCTTGATACCGAATTTCTTGGTACGCACTATCGGGATCTCCGTGTCATCGACAGATTCCTCATCAATGTACTCCTTCTTGAAGCTCTCTGAAGCCTGCTGCTTGGTAACGAGCTTCTGTCTGTATTTCTTCATCTGTGCATCGATAATATCAACAACCAGATCTATGGTAACATACATGTCGTCGCTGGTCTGCTCGGCTCTGATGATGCTGCCCTTAACAGGAATCGTAACCTCTATGGTCTGGTTGAGCTTTTCAACCGAGAGAGTAACATTCACATCCGTGTCCGGAAGGAAGTATTTTTCAAGCTTTGAAAGCTTTTCCTCCACGGCTTCCTTAAGTCCTTTGGTGATATCGATGTTTTTGCCGCTGATGATAATATTCATAGGCATTATCTCCTTTGTAATAAACTTGGCGTATTCACCAGTAACGACATTATATAAAAATTCCACAAAAATTTCAAGGAAAAAAATGAATTTTTGTGTGTTTTGTTGTTTTTGTGTTCATACAAGCAAGAGAGCTGCTGTTTTACATATTGCAAAAATGCCCACCTGTATTTTTGCTCTTTATCAGGCACTTCTTGCCACGAAATGCAAAGCCGTATTTTCTGATATTCTCCTCCGGGATCCCCTGCGCTAAAAGATCAGCTGCGTACTGTTTTTCCTCTATCTGGGCCAGAGCATTATCGGCTGTATCGGACAGGTCGTTTTCATCGTCGTATTCTTTGTCGTAGACCTTGAATTCCATTATGACAGCGATATCGCTTTTGTCCTTAGGCTCCAGCACCACATCATATCTTCCAAAGCCGCTCTCACGGTTGGATTTCAGATTGTAGTTTTTTGCGTTATCCACCAGAAGTCCCAGTACAAAGCCATGATAAAACTTCTCCGGCTCGCTCTCCTCCGAAGGTTTATTACCCGCGTCAAAATAGCTGAAAGTGTTGAGTGCTACCCTGTTCATATATTGATTCATACTCTTGATGTCACCCTTAAACATGGCTTTGACGAATTCGTTTAACGACTTATCCTGTTTGAACCAGCTGCTGACCATCTTTTCAAACATCTTCTTTACTTCAAAATTGGTAAGCACAAGTCTGTATATAGCTGTATCTTCAGGCTTATCCTGAATTATCTTCACACATTTCAAATATCCCGATGCCAGCAAAAGACTCCATACTGCATCCTCATTGGAATCCAGATAGTTGAATACGATCTGTTCATCTATCTCAGTCTCTATGCATTCTCCCTTAAGGAGCTTCTCAAATTCCATCTTGATGCTCGGATTTCCGTTACTGATCAGATGTCCCACAAGCCCGTTGCCGCTGGTATTGGCCCAATATGTGTCTAATTTTCCCGTATCAAGAAAATATGTGATCGACCAGGGATTATAAATGTCAGCATGTTTTCCAAATGTGAAACCGTCATACCATCTTTTGACACTCTCTTTCATACTGTCATCATAACCCTGTTCCTCAACAGCCTTAAACACTTCTTCTTCCGTAAATCCAAAAGCTGTAGCATATTTATCCGAGGTCGTCGTTACAACGGTCAGATTATTGAGATCGGAAAAGATCGACTCCTTGCTGACCCTTGTGATACCTGTCATTACAGCTCTTTCCAGTGACGGATTGGTCTTGAAGGTGTTATTGAACATTGTACGGATAAAGGCTGTCATCTCATCCCAGTACCCCTGAATATAAGCTTCCTGAAGCGGAGTGTCATACTCATCGAGGAAGATCAGGACCTTTTTTCCATAGTATTTTTCAAGAAGAGTCGAAAGAAGGTTCAAAGAATACTCCGCATCCACATCCTTCATTTCTTCGGAAATTCTATTCAAAGCAGTCTTTTCATTTTCACTCAATCCATCAAAAGTCCCTAGGTACGAATAACCCGAAAACAAATTGACAATCTGCTTCTTTATCCCGCACACTGCATCTGCGTATGTCTTCCCCTTCACTCCTGCAAAGGTCACAAAAATAACAGGATATGTGCCCTGAAGCTCTCTAAACTTCTCCTCTTTCCAGATATCAAGTCCTTCAAAGAGGTCACTTCTGCCCGCATACCGCTTTGAAAAGAAATAATTGAGCATGCTCATGGTCATGGTCTTACCGAAACGGCGGGGGCGGGTGATGAGTGTCACTGAATCGCCACTATTCCACCAATCTTTTATAAAAGATGTCTTATCAATATAAAAATATCTGTTTTCTATAAGATTTGAGTAATCCTGTGAACCAATCGCAACTGTTTTAGTCATCACCATCACCCCCGATACAAAAATCAGAACCTGCATCAGCTCATAAAGGTATTATACATTTATAGCGCTGACAATGCTATAAGATTTTCCGTCGATGCCGGTAAATGAGATACATTTGGACACGAGTTCTATTCCGGGCATATCCGACTTTTTGCCGCCGTATTTTTCATCACCTGTTATGGGATATCCCGCATTAGCCAGCTGGCATCGGATCTGATGATGGCGGCCGGTCTCAAGCTTGATCTTAAGCACGCTGTTTTCGCCATCCGTACTCAGGCGGGTATAACGTAAAACTGCCTTTTTTACAGTACCTTTCGGATATTTATCGATTTCTTTCTCCGGTACAGCTATGCTGATATTTATCTTTTTATCAAAGTATAACAAATCCCTGAGTTCGCCGCTCTCATCCTGTACCACGCCGGATACATGTGCCTCGTATATACGGGTTATGCGATTGTTTTGCAGTTCATCCGATAGATATGCCGCAGTCTCTTTATTTTTTGCCACAAGGCATACACCTCTCACCACCTGGTCTATCCTGTGGATCGGAGCCACGTATGTATCCTCGCCCCTTTCGTAACGGTATTTTTTCACAAGACTGATCAGGTCGGGTTCGCCACTCTTTTTCGTCTCCACCGCAAGGCCGGCGGGTTTGTCTATTGCAAGAAAATCCGGTGTTTCTGTAAGTATGCAGTTGCTGATGTCTTTTATTGTTATTCTCATGACCCCACCCGTCCCTTCGGGACACCCTCCCCAGAGGGGAGGGCTTTAAATTTGATCTTCGAGACATCCTCCTCAGGGGGAGGGATTTACAGATACCACCCGCCGTCGAAGGTTATGATCTGGCCTGTCATATACACATCGCTGTTCAGGATGAGTGCAGCCTGGCGAGCTACATCCTCCGGCGTGGCAAATCGGCCTGCCGGTATCTCTTCTGCCAGGTCCGAGCGTTCTTCCTCCGACAGATGGCCGTTCATGCGCGTGTCCACAAATCCGGGACTCAGCGCATTTACCGCAATGTGAGAAGGTGCAAGTTCTCTGGCCAGTGCTTTTGTAAACGCGTTGACTCCTCCCTTTGAAGCAGAGTAAGCACACTCGCAGGAGGCGCCATGGCTGCCCCACACAGATGAGATGTTGAGTATCCGTCCCTCACCGCAGCTGTTCCGCAGCATAAGCGGTATAACGTATTTACAGGTCAAAAACACACTGTCCAGGTTTACATTTATCAAAGTCTTCCACTGCTCAAAACTCATATCCTGCAGAAGACCCACATGAGATGTTCCCGCACAATTGACCAAAACATCCACAGAATCCTTTTCCTGTGAAATGCGGTCTGCTATTTCCGCCACGACATTCTCATCACCGGCATCGCCCTGACAAACCTGCACCGTGATCCTGTCTGATACTGCAAGGCAGTTCTCACGTACCTCCTTTAGCGCTGCCGTGTCGGTTCTGCCGTTTATATAGAGGTCGTATTCTTTTTTTGCGAGTTCCAGCGCTATTGCACGTCCTATGCCGTGGGATGCGCCGGTTATCAGTGCTGTTTTGTTCATAAGCCCCCTCAGTCCGCTTCGCGGACAGCTCCCCCCAGAGGGGGAGCCTTTAAATGATAAAAACGGGTGCATAAAATGCACCCGTATACAGTTCAAAAGATCATGCTCATCTGGCTTCAGCGAAAGCCCGTATTTCAGAATCCGAACATACAAGCTCCATCTCGGCGCCAAGGCTTTTGAATTTCTCCACTATATCCTCGTAACCGCGCTGTATATATTGGATATCATCCAGTACAGTGACGCCCTCGGCGGCAAGACCTGCTATGATGAGCGCGGCTCCGGCACGGAGATCCGGCACGGCAACCCGCGCACCCTGATATTTCTCGACTCCTGTTATGATGGCTATGTTGCCCTCAACCTTTATATTGCCGCCCATGCGGATCAGCTCACCCACATATTTGAAACGATTCTCGAAGATGCTCTCCGTAACGGTGGAAACTCCCTGGGCCATTCCCAGCAGTACCGCCATCTGCGGCTGCATGTCCGTGGGAAATCCGGGATATGGAAGGGTTGTGACCTGTGTATGGGTAAGTCCTCCCTTGCTCACAACTCTGACTGCATCGTCAAATTCATGGATCTCGCATCCGATCTCCAGAAGCTTCGCTGTAGTAGCCTCCAGGTGCTTGGGAATCACGTTCTTGACAGTGACATCGCCCTTAGTGGCTGCCGCTGCAAACATATATGTACCGGCCTCAATCTGGTCGGGTATTACCGAGTATTCGCTGCCGTGAAGCTTCTCAACTCCGATGATACGCACAACATCCGTACCTGCGCCCCTGATTCGGGCACCCATGGAGTTTAAGAAGTTGGCGACGTCAACCACATGGGGTTCCTTGGCCGCATTCTCTATGATGGTCTTGCCTGCGGATAAAGCTGCTGCCATCATGATGTTGATGGTGGCACCTACGGAAACCTTGTCAAGATAAATGTGGCTTCCCGAAAGTCCGCCTGCTGCCTGTGCCACAACACAGCCATCGGCGATATTGACAGTTGCACCCAGAGCCCTGAAGCCCTTAATGTGAAGATCTATCGGTCTGGCACCAATGGTGCAGCCTCCCGGAAGCGCAACCTTTGCTTTTCTGAATTTACCTAACAATGCGCCCAAAAGATAATAAGAAGCGCGCATTTTCTTGATGGCGTCATAATCCACCACTACGCTCGATATGGTAGCTCCGCATATCGAGACTGTATGATTGTCGATGTGTTTAACCGTGGCTCCGATACCTTCTATGGAATCGATGAGCACGTTTACATCGCTGACATTGGGCAGGTTATCGATCACCACCGTATCATCGGTCATGATCGCGGCCGCCAATATAGCAAGGGCCGCATTTTTGGCTCCGCTTATATTAACCTCGCCTGCCAGGGGATTCCCTCCCCTTATCACATATTGATACATATATATCTCCTGTTAATAGAAACCCTCAGGAGACTCCCAAGATATCCTGCCCGAAAGTCTCCCCTCATTCTCTCAAACGTCGGATATCTTTATTCTGTCTGTTCTGTCTGCTCTGTCTGTTCTGTTTGTTCTGTTTGTTCTGTTTGTTCTGTTTGTTCTGTCTGTTCTGTTTGTTCTGTCTGTTCTGTCTGTTCTGTCTGTTCTGTTTGTTCTGTCTGTTCTGTCTGTTCTGTCTGCTCTACCGGCACGGAATTTGTAACTATCTTATAGAAGTTCTTGAAATTGATCTTTCCGAGTACCGTCTCGTCAACCGACCACTCACAGCCATCTATATATCCCTGTAAAACCTCATCATAGAGATCTGAGCCTCTCTCTTCTATGATATCGGCAACTTTTTTGGCTGTAGCCTCCTCGTCATTTTCAGAGTCCAGTCTTATAATATAATAACCTTCGTCAGTGACCACAAAATCACTCTTAACCTGTCCTACAGAAAGATCCTGCGCTGCCTGTAAAACCTCAACATCCAGCGATGTGCTGTTTTTCTCGACATCCAGATCTGACTGAGCGTATGTCGCTGTGGAAACACTAAGCGCATCGTACTGTGAACAGATATCCTCAAGTGATGTTGTCTCGGCCAGCATAGCTATCAAAAATGCATATTCCTGAGCCTTGGTCTCTCCGCCTGCATCCTCATCAGCAGCTTCCTCGCCTGTCTGTGCGGTATCTGTCTGTGCGGTATCTGTCTCCGGCGTAACGGATACTCCCTCATCACCTTCCGGTGCTTCCGGATCATAATCACTCGGTATGAATATGTAGCTTATCTTACGCTGAACGGATTCCTCATCAGAAACCGCTGTATCAACTCCACCCTTTATGGAAGTCTTCATCTTGTCACGGATCGTGATCAGTCTCAGATACTCCTCTACCGTCTCCTGTTTTGCACCCATGTATTTGAGGGCCTTTGATGAGTTTGCCGCTATGAACGCCTCGGCAGCTGTCTTTATGGAAGCCTCCTCCTCAGCTGTGAGAGCCACGCTGTAATCAGCCTTATGAGCATCCATGAGGTAAAGCTCCTGAAGCTCGTCCATGACCTCCTCTTTCACGTCGTCCGCCATGGTGGTGCCTGTGGAATAAATATCGGAATCCCACATGTCCTCGCCAAAATAAGAAACATAATATGAATCATACATTACCGCATTGTATTGGCACATAAAGTTTGCCACCGCAACGGTCTTTGTCTGTCCGTCCATCGTAACCAGTACCTGATCGGGGTTGATGGTGTTGCCGCACCCCGTTAAAGCCATGGAACCCGCCAGCAACAAAGCCGCTGCAGTCCTCAAATGTCTGCGTGACATAAAAAATTTCTCCCTTCAAAACACGTTAATAACATCATAAACGACCACTTCAGGCATAAATGATCCGCCTGTGGTCAGAATACAACGAATCTGATTGTACTACTTATTTTGCTTTTTGACAAGTGCCTTGCATAAACTTGTCAAAAACTCGAGTGTATCCATGCTCGCGATCTTTGAATTATGACGTTTATTCAGGACCAGCCCCGCCTTCTCACCCTGAACATATTTTAGGGCGCCGTCGTATTCTTCCAAGAGCTTAAGGATATTCTGAGGATCGATCTTTGCAGTAGGCAAAAATGTTATTGCGATCTCATCCTTTTTTTCTTTTATGCCTGTAATGTATGCTTTGGTCGCATCAGGCTTCAACATGGCAACCTCCAAAAGTCTGTTTACAGCTTTCGGCAAAGCGCCGTATCGGTCTGTCAGTTCATCCACAAGCTCCTCTTTCTCCTGTTCGCCGGTCAGAGTAGAGATCCTCTTGTACATATCAAGCTTTTCACTCTCACTGACTATATAATCCGGTGGAATGTATGCATCTTCCAGAAGATCGATGGTGGTGGAAAAATCTGCCGTTTCCTCTTCGCCTTTCGCTTTCTTAACTGCTGCATTCAGCATCTTACAGTACAGATCGTACCCGACGGAAACCATGTGACCGCTCTGGCTCTTACCCAGAAGGCTGCCGGCTCCGCGTATCTCAAGATCCCTCATGGCAATCTTTATACCGCTGCCGAGATCTGTGAATTCTTTTATGGCTGTGAGCCTTTTTTCAGCTACTTCCGTCAGGATCTTGTCCCTCCTGTACATAAAAAAGGCATAAGCACTCCTGCCGGATCTTCCGACGCGCCCCCTGAGCTGGTAAAGCTGTGAAAGTCCGTATTTATCCGCATCTCTCACTATGATGGTATTCACATTCGGTATATCCAGTCCGGTCTCTATGATGGTGGTACTCACCAGAACATCTATGTCACCGTTCACAAATGAAAACATTATGTTTTCCAGCTCACGCTCATTCATGCGGCCGTGGGCATACACAACATTGGCATCAGGCACCAGATTGCCGATGCGTGCAGCCACATCAGCTATGGTGTTAATGTTATTGGAAACAAAATACACCTGTCCGCCCCTCGACAGTTCTCTGGCTATAGCCTCCCTCACCAGCTCATCATGATATTCCATGACATACGTCTGTATGGGGAGCCTGTCAACCGGTGCCTCCTCTAAAACACTCATTTCCCTGATGCCCGTAAGGCTCATGGACAGGGTTCTCGGGATCGGTGTAGCCGATAACGCCATAACGTCCACATTTGTCTTCAGTTTCTTTATCTTTTCCTTGTGAGCAACTCCGAAACGCTGCTCCTCATCCACGATCAGAAGACCGAGATCCTTAAATAAAACATCCTTGCTTAACAGTCTGTGAGTTCCGATGACTATATCCACTGCCCCGCTTTTGATTCTCTCAACTGTTTTTTTCTGCTCGGTCGCTGTCCTGAAGCGACACAACATATCAACATTTACCGGATAAGCGGAAAGCCTCTGGGAAAAAGTGTCAAAATGCTGTTTTGCCAGTATAGTGGTGGGAACCAGGACCGCCACCTGTTTTCCGTCCTGAACAGCCTTAAATGCGGCACGGATAGCGATCTCCGTCTTGCCAAAGCCCACATCTCCGCAGATAAGGCGGTCCATTATGCGGTCGCTCTCCATATCGCGCTTTGTATCCTCAATGGCCTTTATCTGGTCCGCAGTCTCATCGTATGGAAACAGCTCCTCAAACTCCTTTTGCCACAGCGTGTCCGGTGTGAAGCGGAACCCTTTGGCATTTTGCCTTTTTGCATACAATTCCACCAGATCTTCCGCCACCAGCTCCACCGATTCTTTTACTTTGGATTTTGTCCTCTGCCAGTCTCCACCGCCAAGTTTATTAAGCTTCGGTGGTTTTGAACCCTCACCGGACGAATATTTCTGGATAAGATCAAACTGAGTCACGGGAATATACAAAGTGCCTCCGTCTGCGTAATCTATCCTCATATAATCCTTTATACATGAATCAACTTCCACCTTCTCAATACCGCGGTAAATACCGAGACCGTGATTTTCATGTACCACATAATCTCCCACCCTAAGGTCATTAAAGCTTTTGATCCGCCCTGCTCCGGAGTATTTTCTGTATTTTGTCTTTCTCCGGTTTCTGACGAAAATATCATTTTCCGTGATCACTGCAAACTTCAGAAGCGGATACTCAAATCCCCTGACGAGATTTCCATATACAACATCCACTTCCCGTTCTTCAAGATCTCTGTTTTTATCGGTCGTATAAACGCATGGCACTCCTGCGTCGTCTATATCCCGCGAAAGCCTTTCCGCACGGCTTCTCGACGCGCACACCAGCACAACCCTGAATTTGTTTTTCCTGTATTTTGCCAGCTCACTGACCAGCGCGTCAAAGCTGTTTCCGTACGACTGGCAGCTCTTGGCATTGACCGTAGCCTTGAAATCCGGCTTAAACAACGTGCATTTCCTGTCCAACACGCACAATGACACGCAGGCATGCATAGCAAGCTTTTCGAAGATCATCTCCGCATCTGTCAGCAATGTCAGATCCCCGGCGTCGATGCCTGCCTCAAGACGATTTTCCACTGCCGACGCAACCTCCATGCCCACAGCCCTGCCCTGTTCCTCCAATTTCACAGGTTCATCCAGAAAACATACCGTTTCATCCCAGTCAAAATAGTCCAGCAGCGAAGAATTTTTTGAAACACCGTCAAGATCTTCGTTGCCCGGATATATTACAAGTTCTTCCTCCTCGGATACCGATCTCTGAGTTTCCGGATCGAATGATCTTATGGAATCGATCTCATCGCCCCACAGTTCAAGTCTGTACGGGAATGTGGCATTCAATGGGAAAACATCCACTATATCTCCCCTCACAGCAAACTGCCCCGGCAGGGTAACACTATGCTGCCTCTCATAGCCCGATCCCGCCAGCGCATTCTTTAGCTTCTCAAGATCTATGTCTTCACCGCGCTTGAAAGCGATGATGTATTTTCTCATATCGTACGGAGAAATACAGCGATTCATGAGCGCATCAAAAGTAGTGACCACGGTACTGATACCCGCCGTCACATTTTTATATACCTTCAGTCTGTCCGATGCGATGGATCCGCCACCTACATCCGACTTGTAAAACAACATGTCCCTGCCCGGAAAATACATGGCATCCTTTCTGAAAAAAGATATATTTTCCAGCAGATCATTTGCCTTCTGTTCCGAGTAAGTCACAAAAAGAAGGCTTTTTTCATCGCCACAAAGTCCTGCTGCCATATGTGGTTTTGCAGCCTCTGCTATACCGCTTATCTCGCATTTCCTGTTTTTTTGTAATTCTTTTTTGGTCTTATCGTAATCTTTCCACTCATAGAGCGGACCATAGAATGTATTCATCATTTTTTTCCGTTAAATCTGTTCATTGCTTCATCGATATTCCCGGCCAGTATAAGAGCGACTGCTTCCGCGGCATCTTCCCACGCAGATTCCACCGCCTTTTTATCTTCCTCCGGAAAATGAGAGAGAACCCAGTCAGCCAGATCGTACTCTGCAGGTTTTTTACCCACGCCTATCTTTATCCTGGGGAAATTGTCAGTCGCTGTCATGAATATGATGTTCTTTAGCCCGTTATGCCCGCCGGCGCTGCCTTTCTTGCGGATGCGTATTCGCCCCGGGTCAAGCTCTATGTCATCCGATATCACTAAAAGTTCGCTCTCGGGATCGAGATCATAGTAGTCAACTATCTCTCCGATGCACTCACCTGAGAGGTTCATATATGTCTGCGGCTTACACAGTATTACTTTTATTCCTTCTATGACGCCGCGGCCCAAAAGCCCCTTATGTTTTTTCTCCGTAAGGGGGATGTTGTATTTTTTCGACAGAATGTCTATCACACCAAATCCCGCATTATGTCTGGTATTTTCGTACTGTAAAGTGGGGTTACCGAGCCCTGCTATCAAATACACCTGTTTTGCCTCCGTTTTATTTCACATTTTAAAACCGTAAAAGCGCACCGGAATGAATATCCGGTGCGCAATAAAACTTTTATCCGATCTTTTCCCTACTCAGCCTCTGCCTCCTGCCTGTATTTGTCGAGGATCATCGTCTGAATGCGATTTCTCGTATCCGTCTTGATAGGATGGGCTATATCCCTGTATTCGCCCTCAGCCGTTTTTTTGCTGGGCATTGCGATAAACAATCCCTTTTCCCCGTCCACAACCTTGATGTCATGGATCACGAATTCCTCATCGATGGTGATCGAAGCGATTGCCTTCATCTTGCTGTCTCCATCCATCTTGCGGATGCGAATGTCTGTAATTTTCATGTTCTAAACTCCTTTGCTAATTAAATGTTATATTATGCAAAACCCTCCCCAATTTGATAAAATGTTCACTGCTGTATCCCGATCCCACGAAATGCGACCAGTCTACCGCAAGTGATTACACTATCATCAGATCTCGTATCTTGTTCTCTCACCCGATACTACCAGAATTTCTCCGTCTCCGCAATAGTAAGTATTGGGTTTCAATGTACCGCGGCTCTCCACGATGCAATTCTCGATATGAGTGTTATCTCCGATATAAACATCATTAAGGATAATGGAATTTTTGATAACACAGTTTTTACCGATGAATGCTTCCTTAAACAGTATCGAATTCTCGACTTTGCTGTTGATGATACAGCCGCTGGCCACAAGGCTGTTGCGGACTTCCGAGCCCTCATTGAACTTGGCGGGCGGAAGATCGTCAACCTTGGTGTAGATCTCCGGTGCCTCGTGGAAGAAGTAGTTTCTCACATCAGGCTTCAGGAAATCCATATTGGTCTTGAAATAAGAATCGACTGTGGAGATATT
Source organism: Lachnospiraceae bacterium (assembly GCA_017540915.1). The sequence continues at coordinate 2,321 of JAFYAD010000193.1, read as the reverse complement.
GCTCCAGTATTCAGGCATCTTATATCCGTAGATGCGCTTCATGTCTTTATAACGGATCAGGACGTCGGTTACAAAATTCCATCTGTCTTCCGATGCACACTGCTCCAGAAGCTCTATGAGCTGCCTGCGTCGCATGATGTATATTCCGGTAGATACGGTGTTGGATCTCGCCACCATGGGCTTCTCCTCAAAATCCGTAACCCTCGCGCTCTCATTCATGCGGATGACACCAAAGCGACTGGCATCCTCGGCTGAAGGCAGGTCTTTTACAGCAATGGTGATATCGGCACGTTTTTCAACGTGGTAATCCAACATCTTATTGAAGTCTATCTTATATACACAATCGCCGCTGGAGATGATGACATAAGGTTCATGACACCTCTTCAAAAACTCTATGTTCTGATAGATGGCATCCGCCGTACCGCGGTACCACCAGCTGTTGTCGGATGTGACCGTAGGCGTGAATACGAAGAGACCGCCCTGTTTACGTCCGAAATCCCACCATTTAGAAGATGAGAGATGCTCATTTAATGAGCGGGCGTTATACTGTGTCAGCACAGCGACCTTCTGTACGTGGGAATTGGTCATGCTGCTGAGCGCAAAATCAATACAACGGAAATTACCGCCGACCGGCATGGCAGCAATGGCTCTCTTGTTGGAAAGTACACCCATGCGGTTGTTATTGCCGCCGGCTAAAATAATACCTACAGCTTTCATGCGTTACCTCCTGTCTTGATGATGGCACCGCCGGAAGCGAGTGCGTTGTCCGGATAGTCTTCTGCAGTGGTAACACCGGATATTGCAGTGTTCTTGCCGATGGAAACGCCCGACGGGATCACCGAACCCTCGCCGATGGTGACGAGATCCGATGCATAAACCTTGGCGTTATATGTACTGTCGGCGTATTCTCCCACACCCAGGTGGCAGTTCGCACCGATCTGCACGTTCTCTGCTATAATGGACTTGTCTATGATGGTTCCTTCTTTGACCGTGGTGCCCTGCATCACGATGGAATCCCTCACAACGGCGCCCTTCTCGATGATGACATTGGCGCCAAGCACGGAATTGTATACCTCTCCGTAGATCTCAGAGCCCTCGCCTATGATAGACTTAACAACGCTGGACTCACCGGAGATGTACTGCGGTGCGCTGTTGTAGCTCTTGGTGTAGATCTTCCAGTATTTCTCATAGAGGTTGAACTCCGGTATGAGATCCACAAGTTCCATGTTGGACTCCCAGTAAGACTGGAGTGTTCCCACATCTTTCCAGTATCCCGTGAACTCATAAGCGAACATCTTGGAACCGCCCTCTCTCAGATAGGGCAGGATATGTTTACCGAAGTCGCAGTTCTGCTGGTCCTTAAGAGCGATGAGCGAATCTCTGAGGTCCTTGAAGTTGAAAATATAAATACCCATGGACGCGAGATTGCTGCGCGGATGCTCCGGTTTTTCCTCAAACTCAGTAATCTGCCTGTTGTCATCCGTGATGACAACACCGAAACGGCTGGCTTCCTCGATAGGCACAGGCATAACCGCAAGAGTCACATTGGCTCCCTTTTCCTTGTGGAAGTCCAGCATGAGCTCGTAATCCATCTTATAAATGTGGTCGCCGCCCAATATCAGAACATACTCGGGATTGAAACTTTCCATGTATCTCAGGTTCTGATAAATGGCATTTGCCGTACCTGTATACCACTCTGCGTTCGTACTCTTCTCATATGGCGGAAGTACCGTCACTCCACCGTTATTACGATCCAGATCCCACGGAATACCGATACCGATATGCGTGTTAAGTCGAAGCGGCTGATACTGAGTGAGTACGCCCACAGTATCTATGCCGGAATTAATGCAGTTGCTCAGCGGGAAATCTATAATACGGTATTTTCCGCCAAAGGCTACTGCCGGTTTTGCGACGTCCGCTGTCAGAACGCCGAGACGGCTTCCCTGACCGCCTGCGAGAAGCATCGCTATCATTTCCTTTTGTACCATGCAATCACCTCGTCTTCTGTTTTTATTGGTAGCAAAAGAATTATATCACGAAGATTTTATTTTGTCATTATTTTTTTACAAAAAAATTTTTATTAGCTGTAATTTTTTGTACATTTTCACTATAACTCATTTTTTGCTTTTCATCCCCGATTCAAAATACTATACTACTATAATAAAGAAATCACTAATCTTTCGGAGGCAGTATGACAGTCAGATTTCCGGCATCGCCGGCACACATACATTTTATAGGAATAGGCGGCATCAGCATGAGTGGTCTTGCCGCAGTTTTACTGAATCACGGGTACACGGTATCCGGTTCGGACAGCCACAGCT
>JAFYAD010000192.1 GCA_017540915.1 Lachnospiraceae bacterium | reverse complement strand
TCCTCTGGGTTTTCGCTCAGATTCACCTTTATGCCCGAGACCTCTGAGAAGAGCTTGTCCAGCTCCTTTATGCGCGAGGCTCCTCCTGTCAGGTAGATTCCCGAATTCACTATATCCCTGGCAAGCTCCGGATTGATCCTCTCTAACAGCATCTTCAGCGTCTGGCACATCTCGTCCAGATCCTGCTTGATAGCCTCATAAACAGTAGCCGCCTTGATCTCCATCTCAATGGGAAGTCCGTTCACCACATCCTGTCCCACTATGGTGACGGATTCCTTGGCTCCCGGGTATGCATTCCCCAATGTTTCCTTGAGAAAACATGCTGTTTTCTTGCCGATCAGAAGACTGTACTCCCTTCTGATATAGCTGATGATGGATTCATCCAGCCTGTTGCCGCCGAAATGCTTGAGCTCCGATACCACCATGCCTCCCAGTGATATCACCGCCATCTCCGTGGTATCTGCGCCTATGTCTATCACCAGATTGCCCTCCGGCCGGTTGACATCTATGCCCAGACCCACTGCCGTGGCAATGGATTTGTCGCAGACCAGCACGCTCTTCGCCCTGGCTCTGCCCTTGTATAAAAGATCAAAAAACGATTTTCTCTCAACCTCGGTGATATTGGCGGGAACCGCTACCACGAACTCGGCGCCCTTGACGCGTCCCCTCGTCTTGGCATCCAGAAACTCCGCCAGCATGGTCTGTTCGTAGGCGTATTCGCTGATAACGCCGCCCTTTACCGGAAAAGACACCTTTATATTGTCCGGCGCCTTCTCATACATCTCATAGGCGTTGTCGCCATATGCATATAACTGATTCTCGTCCATTACGGCCACTATATTCTTTTCATTCAGGATCCTGCCGTTGTATTTGCAGAAAACCTTGAGATTATAGCTGCCCAGATCTATACCGTAAACATTGGATGACATTTTCTTACCCTCATTTTCAGAATTTCGCAGAGATTATAGCACGATTTCCATATTTTTACAACCATATATCGATCAGGCTGCCGTGCATTCCGGCATGATCACAGATTTGGAATCAGGCCCGCGTCGTACAGCTTCTGTAATGAACTCAGGATTCCAAACTTCCCCTGATAGAATGTAAGCCCACCCTGCATGTAGACATTGTAGGGTGGCTTGTAAGGACCGTCGGCGGAAAGTTCGATGGATGAGCCACTGACGAAGGCGCCTGCCGCCATGATGACCTGTGCGTCATACCCCGGCATATCCCAGGGTTCAGGTGTGACGTAGGCGTCAACCGGCGAGCCTGCCTGAATACCGGCACAGAAATTCATGAGAGCTTCTCCCTTCTCAAGCTTTATGGCCTGGATTATGTCATATCTCTCCTCTGATGCATCCGGCAAAACCTCGAAGCCGAGGCTCTCATATACATTTGCTGCAAATATGGCTGTCTTCAGAGCGCTGGCCGTCACCGTGGGTGCCATGAAAAATCCCTGTGTGAGCTGTGATGTAATACCCAGGGTAGCACCTACTTCTTTGCCAAGTCCCGGTGATGTAAGGCGATATGCGGCATTTTCCACACATTCTTTTTTTCCGGCAATGTAACCGCCTATGGGTGCAAGACCGCCACCGGGATTTTTGATCAGGCTTCCCACCACCATGTCAGCTCCCACATCGGAAGGCTCTATCCTCTGTACAAACTCGCCGTAGCAGTTATCTACCATGCATATAACATCCGGTTTTATCTTCTTGATGAAAGCTATCAGCTCACCTATGCTCTCGACAGACAGTGTCTTTCTGAAAGCATATCCTTTTGAGCGCTGTATGGTCACCAGCTTTGTCCTGTCATTTATGGCTTTCGCTATGCTATCATAGTCAAACGTCGAATCCGGCAGCAGATCTACCTGGCTGTAGGTTATGCCGTACTCTGCCAGAGATCCCTTTGACGGTCTTATGCCTATAACCTCTTCCAGCGTGTCATAGGGTTTTCCCACCGGACTTAAAAGCTCATCTCCCGGGCGTAAATTCGACATCAGAGCGAGAGCCAGCGCATGGGTACCGCAGGTTATCTGCGGGCGTACCAGCGCATCCTCCGTGTGGAAGGTATCAGCATATATCTTCTCCAGTGTCTCCCTGCCTATGTCCGAATATCCGTAGCCGTTTGTGGAATTAAAGCATTCCGCGGACAGCCTGTTTTTCTGCATTGCAGAGATGACCTTCAGCTGGTTGTATTCCGCGGTTTCATCTATCTTTTCGAAACGGTCTTTCAGTTTTTCGCATATGGTGTTTCCGTATTCGTATATCTTTTGTGATATACCGAGTTGGGTGTAGATTGATTGCATTTTGGGTTTCTCCTGTGTTGTTTTTTAGGTTAGAGGGCAGAGCCCCCTCAGTCGGCTAAACCCCCTCAGCCTGCTTCGCAGGCAGCTCCCCCAAAGGGGGCGCCTTTAAACATTTTAAAGCCTCCCCCTCCGGGGGAGGTGGCCGCAGGCCGGAGGGGGTTATCCTTAAATGTGGTTCAATATAAATTCCACCTGCTCTACCGTTGTACTATATTCTTCCGCCGACAAAAATACCGCATCCTTCTCACTCCTGAACCAGGTGAGCTGCCTCTTGGCGAAATGCCTCGTGTCACGCTTTATGATATCCACGGCTTCTTCCAGCGTAGTAAATCCGTCAAGGTGATCCAAAAGCTCCTTGTATCCAAGCCCCTGCATGGACACGAAAGATCTGTCATATCCCATGGCTTTAAGTCGTTTCACCTCATCTAAAAGTCCTGCCTGCATCATCAGATCGACGCGCATGTCTATCCTCTGATACAGCCTTTCCCGGTTCATATCCAGTACAAAATATGAAAGATCGTAGGGCGATCCCTTCTGTCTTGAAGCCTTGTTATGCTCGGAGATCCTGCTGCCGTTTAATCTGTAATACTCTATCGCCCTGATGACGCGCTTGGTGTTGTTGGGATGGATGGCATCTGCGCTCTCAGGATCTATCTCACGCAGCATATCATGAAGATATTCATTTCCCTTTTCTGCTAAGATTTTTTCCAGTTCCCCCCGCACATCTTCTTTATGTTCCTCTTCCGTAAACTCAGTGTCATAGGCAAGGGCTCTGATGTAAAACCCCGTGCCGCCTGCCACGATGGGAGTCCTGCCGGATGCGCGGATATCCGCTATGGCATCGTCTGCCATTTTCTTGAAAACACTGATATTGAATTCATCCGAGGGTTCCAGAACATCCACCAGATAGTGTGGGATCCCGTCCATTTCTTCCCTGCTGATCTTAGCGGATCCGATATCCATGTATTTGTATACCTGCATGGAATCGGCGGATATGACGGATCCGTTTATCTTTTTTGCAAGCTCTACGGAAAGTGCTGTCTTGCCTGCTGCCGTTGGGCCTGCTATTACTATCAGTTTATCTTTCATACGATCCTCTTAAACCGTTTTTCTATATCTGCCTTTGTCATGGTAAATATCACCGGTCTCCCGTGAGGACAGTGATAGGGATTTTCAAGCGTCAGCAGTTCGCTAATGAGTTTCTTTGCTTCTGCAAATGTGAGCCTTGTGTTACCTTTTACTGCGGCCTTGCAGGATGCGGTGGCAATCCTGTGCCACATGATCTCGGTGCTTACGTTTCTTTCCTCCGACAGCAGCGCCAGTATCTCCTTGAAAAACTCTATCCGATCCACAGTATATATCATGTCCGGAACTGCGCTTATGGCATAATCATTGCCTCCGAAGGAGCCGATCTCAAATCCCATCTTTTCAAAGAGCCCCATGTTGCTGTCCAAAACCTGCTGTTCTGCCGAATCCAGGGTGATAATCACCGGCGGTGAAATCTGCTGCGAGTAGAAATCATTCTCCTTGAAACGCTTTAGATTGCGCTCAAACAAGATCTTCTCATGTGCCGCATGCTGGTCTATGACGAAAAGCTGGTCATCCGACTCTGCCAGCCAGTAGGTTTCAAAGAGCTGGCCGATGAGAGTAAAGCTCTCCTCTCTAACCTTCTGTATAAAGTCCGCATGTTTTTCGGGATCCTCAGACGCAACGTCCATCAGGGTTATCTGACGGATCTCGGGAGAAGGCTCCTCGTATAACGTCTCTTTTTTGTCATGAATCCGGTTATCGATACCGTACTGTCCGGTTGCAGGCATGCTGTTCTCTGTTACGGATTCCTGTCCGGCTGTTTGTCTGCCGGATTCCGTTACCGGTTCCTGTTCAATGGCCTGTCTGCCGGATTCTGTTACCTGTTCCTGTTCAACTGCCGGCTTGTCTGATTCACTTGTGTCGACATTTCTGTCTTTTGAAACAACTCCTGCCGAAACCTGCCTTCTCTCCGGATAAACAGTCTTGTACGGCGTGTCATTTTTGATGCTCTCACGGATCTCTTCAAGACGCTTGTTTAAGAAAGCATGTTTTTTCTCCTCACCGGAATCCGTAGACGGTATATCTGCAGCTGTCACGGCTTTGTTATTCGATGATGAAATCTCACCCGAAACCTTTATGCCAGACTCAGATACACCCGGAGTATTCCATGGGAGCTCTTCAACAGCCGTATTCGTTTTTGCTGCAGCCGATGTTATTGTTTTATCAATACCTGCCGATTTTTGTGCAGCCTCACTACCTGTACGTTCTTTGATCCCCGTATCCGCTTCCCTCGGCACCAGATCCTCTCCCGTGATGGCTTCCCTCACCACCTTCAGCATTTCATTGTAAATGCAGTTGCTCTCGGAAAACCTGAGCTCCATCTTCTGTGGATGTACATTAACATCCACCTCCATCTCGTCTACTGTAATGCTGAGACTGCAGAAAGGATACTGATGCAGCATCATGAATGGACGCATTCCGTCCTCTATCGCCTTATTGATGATATTGGATCTGATGTAACGGCTGTTTATATAATAGTTTTCCAGAGACCTGTTA
>JAFYAD010000191.1 GCA_017540915.1 Lachnospiraceae bacterium | reverse complement strand
TCAGCCTTCTCCAAAAAGGCAATCATATCCGCCGGTGAGGTATACATCTGTGACACAACATCCAAAACATCCGTGGATGTATCGTCAAGCCTGTGGGTGCTCTCATAGTGCACCGGACGTGTCGGATCCAGGGATTTGATAAGCTTTGCGCCTTCACGCAGGTTTTCGCCGTAACCTCCCTCATTTCCAAGTGACCAGAAGATCACGCAGGGGCGGTTTACATCACGCATCACCAGCAGACGCTCCCTGTCCAGGATCGCATTCTTAAAGAGGGGATCTCCGGCGATCATTGCAATACCGTTGTATGCGTTTTCATAAGTCCACTTGAGATCGTTATAAACATTGACACAACCGTGTGACTCAAAATCGGATTCATCTATCACATAAAGTCCCAACTCATCACACAGGCGGTAAAACTCCGGCGCATTGGGGTAATGTGAAGTACGTACGGCGTTGATATTATTTTTCTTCATCAGTAGAAGATCTTTTAACATTTTGGCTCTGTCTGCATAATAACCCGTATCGGGATAGCTGTCATGGCGATTGACACCGAAAAACTTAATGTGTTTTCCGTTTAACTTCAGCACACCGTCTTCTATGGCTATCTTTCTGAAACCCACCTTCTCGCCTATGATCTCATGCTCTGTTTCGATCTCCAGCCTGTATAAAAACGGGCTTTCCGCAGACCACAGCTTCACATTTTTAATCGTGCACTCAAAACTTTCGGTTTCTGTCACAGCACCTTCCGCTGCTATGTTCTCACCGTCATACAGTCTCACCTTAGCATCAATGCCTTCAACGGATATTGTAAACTTTCCGTTCTCCATCTTATCATCAGGTTCCGCTGTAATGCGGTAATTCTCCAGACGATCGGCATTCCTTGAGAGCACATACACATCCCTGAAAATGCCGGACAGTCTGAACTTATCCTGATCTTCCAAATAGGTACCGTCGCACCATTTCAATACAGCCGCGGTGATAAGGTTTTCTCCCTCCGAGAGCAGGTCTGTGATGTCAAATTCCGAGGTATGATGTGACACCTGGGAATAGCCTGCGAATCTTCCGTTTACATACAGATAAAGACAGCTGTCCACTCCCTCAAAACACAGGATCCTCCTCGTTCCGTCAGGTGTATATCCGTAGGATCTTCTGTAAACACCCACCGGTATATCATCCGGTACAAAAGGCGGATCGTAGGGGATCGGATAGGAAACATTCGTATATTGTGCTATATCGTATCCCGAAAGCTGCCAGTTGGACGGAACCTTGATCTTGCCGGAGACCTCCATATCCGTAAAATCCTCCGGCATATCTATAATGCTGTCATAATATTCAAATTCCCATTCTCCGTTCAAGGACTCATACAGCCCGGACTCTTCCCTCTGTACGAAAGGATCCTGCCCCTTGGCAAAAGGTATGAAATAACAATGATCGCCCATTGTTCCTACGTGAAGCTTCTCCGGATCTTCATGGAATACCATAAAACTTTTCGCTGAATCACTCATTTTCAACCTCCCTCAAATGTTCATCTTATACCCGTTAAGTCTCTGATAACTTCTCCTGCTATTATCAAACCTGCGACAGACGGCACAAAAGCCGTGCTGCCCGGTATGCTCCTGCGCCTTTTGCCGTGACTTCCGGCATCCTGATCCCCCGTATCACCGCAATTGTCTGCAGTCTTATTACCTGCATTCGGACTGATGGGCTCCTCCTCCGAATAGACCACTTTTAGCTTGCGAATGCCTCTCTTTTTCAGTTCACGCCGCATAACTCTGGCAAGCGGATCTATGTTGGTACTGTAAATATCTGCGACACGAAAACGAGTGGGATCAAGCTTATTCCCGGCTCCCATGGAGCTTATGACAGGAACGCCCAACCGCTCACACTGCATCACAAGCTCGATCTTAGCCGTAACTGTATCCACAGCATCGATCACATAATCGTATTCTTCGAAGGGGAAGTCCGACGCATTCTCCGGCAGAAAAAAACACTTATATGTATTCACCACCGCCTCCGGATTGATGTCCAGGATGCGTTCTCTCATAACATCCGTTTTGTATTCTCCCACAGTGCGCCCTGTTGCTATGATCTGCCGGTTGATATTCGACAGACAGACCTTGTCGTTATCTATCAGATCAAATGAACCTACACCGCTGCGCGCCAGTGCCTCGCACACATAGCCTCCGACACCGCCGATACCGAATACAGCCACGCGGCTTTCGGCCAGACGTTCCATTGCTGTTTTTCCAAATAATAATTCTGTTCTCGAAAATCTTTCCGACATTTTATCCTCTGTTCCGTAAACATTATCCAATGATCCTGTTTCCAAATGATCAGGCTGTCACAACTCTTTTATAAAAAACTTATTCATGGTGGCATGTACCAGACCTTCCGGTTTCTCTATCTCTCTATATCCGGTCTTTCTGTAAACATGGATTGCCGCCTCAAGACAGTCATGAGTCTCAAGGTAGATACGCTTATACCCAAGCTCCCTCGCCTTGTCCTCTATCATGGAAACCATCCTGTAGCTTAAGCCTGCACCTTTGACATCATCCGAAAGATACAGCTTCTGCAGCTCGCAGCAGTCCTCAAAGAGGTCAATCTGTGCAAGTCCCACACCGCCTACCAGCCTGTCGCTATCATCTACTGCGATATAATAAAACCGCCTTGCCGGATCAGCCAGATAAAATTCACTCAGATGATCCAGATTCTCATCATAGTAAACTGTTCCGGGAATATCCAGATGAACCTTCTCCAGATTCACCCTGATCAACCCAGCCAGCTCCTTATCATATCGTGACTCTATTTTTTTGAATTCCATTCTGCTCACTCTCTCTTTCCCGAAGATGCTCTTGCTTCCTATTCGTGCAGGACATATTCCGTGTCCTCATCTATTATTTGCAACATACATTTTGCAGCCATCTCATCGAACTGGCTACCGATATTCTTCTCGATCTCACTTCTCACCACATCCTGCGGCAGGTACTGTCTGTAGCTTCGGTTTGATGTCATGGCATCATAACTGTCTGCAACCGCAATAAGCCTCGCCTCTATCGGTATTTCCTCGCCGGATTTGTGATCAGGATAACCTTTACCGTCAACTCGTTCATGATGCCATCTGGCACCTATCGAAAGGCTCGGGCGGCTCTTAATCTCCGCTAATATATCAAAACCGGTAACCGGATGTTTTCTGATCTGCTCAAACTCTTCATCCGTAAGTTTACCCGGCTTGTTGATAATCTCATTAGGAACACCTATTTTTCCTATATCATGAAGAAGGCCCATATAATATATGTTTTCGCTCTGTTCTGATGAAAGTCCCATTTTCGATGCAATCATCCTCGAATACCTGGCAACTCTGATTGAGTGACCTCTGGTATACTCATCTTTTGCATCTATGGTATGAGCCAAAGCCTCCATGACCTCTACAGAAAGAGTCTGGATGTCATTTTTAGCCATAATCGCATCATCAGTCGCTTTGATGTTATTGATTATGATATAAAATGCCCATATAAACAGAATCAATATCACATATGAGAGTACACTTACAACAAGATTTGCATCAATACTACTATACCTAGAAGTATAAAAATCCAAAACACTATAGAAGCTTATAAAAACACTCGGAGGGATCAAAAACAGTTTCCAGTTTACCTGCCGCTTTTTCCCCGACAGTTTGGATAGTGCTCTGATAATAAGGAGATAAATCAGACAGACAACTACAACATTTATGATGTTAGACATATTATGCAGTATTCCAAAAACAAATCCCGTTTCTTTAGGTATTTCCAAACTGTGACCGTCTACTAATACAACCACAACGGAAAATATAATATAAACAAACATAACAAATGACATATTATACGCCTTGAGATGTTTTCCCATCAAATAAGAGATCAGCACGATTATCATAATAAATATAATAGTGCCGATCAAAACGATCAAAGAACTATCAAACTGAACATTTATCAGATAATCCCAATCAGCAGGGCTTGATATATCCAGCCCTAATTCCAGACTTTCTCGAACAAAAACAATAGTAGCTGATAAAAATGTCGAAATCGCGAACATAAAAAAGGGATTTGTGATCAGTGACAAAAAGAATAGTTTGACCTTACTATATCCTTCTCTCAAAAAACACTTTTTAAGTGAAGCATAAAAAAGAATAATGTAGCACGCATAAAAAAGATACACGGTTATTTCATTTATATTTCTAAGTATTTCCATACTTTTCTCCCCTGTTTTGTATTCCTGTACAATGAAATCTTTTCTCTTTTCCTTACTAAGATTGTCATAAACAGGTAGTAAGTATACCATACCCACCCGTAAAAGTCACGGATATTATCGCCTTAATATCTGTCCCCGGATCGTTGTCACACAAAAAAGCCATGCCAAAGGATTAATCCTCCGGCATGGTCATTATGTTTGTATCAAATCTATTTTCCCTCAACTTCAGACTTAAGCTCACGGAATCTTTCTTCTGAAAGCTCCACATCTCCCATGGGATACTCCCGATGAAGTGAACGGTACTTGGAAAGGCCGAGCCTGTGATATTTTAACATTTCATAACCGGCACCTATGCTGTGTGCAAACTCCGCAATCCTCGACAATTCTTCAACATTGTCGTTTACTCCCGGGATAACAGGTGTCCGTATCGTGATCGGCAGATCGGGCCTAAGTCGCGCAACGCTGCGCACATTATCCAATATCAGCCTGTTTGATACACCTGTCCACTTCTTATGTTTTTCCTCATCCCAAAGTTTTACATCAACATACATCGTATCTAAAAGATATGCGGCCTTCACCATAACATTGCCATGTACAAAACCACAGGATTCAATATTTCTCCGAAGATGACGCTTACCTGCTTCCTCTAAAAGTGCAATGGCAAACTCTGCCTGTGCCAAAGGCTCTCCGCCCGACAGTGTAATGCCTCCCTCCGAGTTTTCGTAAAATTTCTGGTCTTTTTCGACCTCATCCAAAACCTCGTCCACTGTCATAAATCTTCCGATGCGGTGAAAAGCTTCCGTCGGACATACATCTTTTATCTCCGTATCTGACATGTCCAGAGAAACATCCCTGTCCCAGAACAACTCATCACCCTCAAATCTGCAGGAAAGACATTGAAGTCTTTTCACGCATTCCTTACATCCGATACATTCCTTCCCTGTCCATCCGGCCTCGGGCTTAAAACTCTGAGATTCGGGATTTGCGCACCAGGCGCACCTTAAGGGGCACCCTTTCAAAAAAACTACGGAACGGATACCGGCTCCGTCATGAATTGAAAAATGCTGAATATTAAAAACCAACCCCTTTATCAATCCTTGCATGTCACTTTCTCCGGAAATGCTTTTTTGAGAGGTTCAAGATCGGTGTAATCTGTGATCCTTGTCTCGTTTTCGAGAACACCGTTTTCCACGCACCAGTCTGCGATATCCTGAAGATGCTCATGATCTGCCTCTGAATAGCTTACATCAAATGTAAATGACTCAAAGCTTAAGAGAACATCCTGTTTTGATACAGTAAGATAATCGGCACAGATCTGAGCTGCATCATCTGTGTTGGAATTAATATAGTCTATAGCCTTTTGTGTTCCTTTCAGATATGCGGCAACCGCATCCGGTTTTTCTGCCGCAAAGGTTTTATCAGCTGCCAGAAAACCCTGTGAGATTATACCGATATCTCCTGTTGTATTTACAATATGATGTCCCTCTCTTTTTTCTATCTCTTCCGTAAAGGGTTTCAATCCCAATATTGCATCGAGCTGTCCTGCAACATAAGCAGCAGCCACCTCTCCATCCGAGCTCAGATAATTGATAGTCACATCATCATAAGTCAATCCGCCGCTCTCAAGTTCTTTTGCTATCAGATACTCTCCCAGAGTACCCTTTACTATACCGATATTCTTTCCTCTGAGATCCTTCGCACTCTTAACGTTCTCATCAGCAGCCTCAAACCAGTATGAACCGTCTGCATTTGTCACAAACGCCGAGATCATCCGGATCTTCGTGTCCGGTATGCACCTTGTACTCAAAGCATAATCATAAGCAGCACCGATATCCTCAGCCCCTGTCATGATGGCATTGATGGTCTCAATACCTGCAGCATAGGTAGTGATCTCAACATCTATTCCATTCTCCTCATAGAATCCTTTTTCTTTGCCTATGATCTGTGCGTAAGCAAGCTGCATTGTATCTGTACCAACCCTGACCTTAGTAAGCCCCGCATTTTCTGTCGGCTGTAACGCTGAAGCTTTACCCGCTCCCAAACCGCAGCCTGTTAACAAAAGCGAGCATAATGTTGCAACCGATATCGCTCTTTTTACTATTGATCCAATATGATTCTTTTTCATTTTATTTTTTCTCCTTTCTTAATCACGACAGGTTATTTTGTTCCCTGACACCATAACGCCCAAGGTATCTGTTACCCAGCTTTCTGAAGACCAAGTCCGATAAATATCCCATAAGTCCCAAGGTTATAACACCGGCTATGATCCAGTCGGTTCTGAAATACAACCTCGAATTGTAGATCAGATATCCTATTCCCTCTTTTGCAGCCACCATCTCTGCAGCCACAATGGATCCAAATGCACCGCCCAATCCGAGTCTCGCACCGGTAAATGCATATGGTATTACGGACGGCCAGATGACCGTCAATAGTATATCTTTTTCATCAGCTCCCAGATTTGCAGCAGCATATATTCGGCTCTGATCCATCGACAGTATTCCTGCGATCACATTCACTGCTACCGTGAACATCGTGCCGTAGAAGATTATCACAATCTTTGCGCCTTCGCCGACTCCAAACCACAACAGAAACAGTGTGATGAGTGCAAGTCCGGGAACAAATCTGAAAAAATTCAAAAAAGGCTCAAAGAGTTTTCTGACCACATAAACGCGTCCTATCAGCACACCAAACGGTATTCCCAGAAGGCAGCCCAAAGACCACCCGATGAAAACTCTCCTGAAAGAGATCCCTGCGAAAAGGAACAACTTGCCGTTAGTGATGATCTCAACAGAACCCTGCAATGCCTTCAGTGGTCCCGGCAGTAAAATATCCTCCTGAAACAGTGACATAAACCACCAGAGCAGTACAAACAGCAGCCATGTCACGGCACCTGTGCCGAGAATCAGATCGAATATATTTTTATTTTTCTTTACAGTTTGCATATTCCGTCCCTTTATTACTATTTTTTTATCATAGCTTATAAATCTTCCGATTTTGATATCCTCTGTTTGAGAGTTTTATGCAGATTTATCTATGATCCTGTCCGCGTGGACAGCGATAGCCTCATTGAGTTTTTTATGGATCTCTGCAGTATACTGCACAAAATCCGAATCAAGCGGGTCTCTGGGATAATCAAAGGGCACCGTCTCGTTATATGCAATACTTGCATCCGGTGCGGCAGAGAGAATACTGATCTTCTGTCCCAGCAATACAGCCTCATTCAGATCATGTGTCACAAAGAGGATAGTTTTGCCCGTACTCTTCCATATCCTTATAAGTTCGCTCTGTAAGAGCATTCTGGTCTGTGCATCCAGGGCACCGAAGGGCTCGTCCATTATCAGGATCTCGGGATCACTGGCAAGACTTCTGGCTATCTGAAGCCTTTGTCTCATTCCTCCGGAGAGCTCATTGGGATACTTTTTTTCATGACCGACCAGCCCCACCAGTTCAATGGCACCGGCTGCCTTACTCTTCAGCTCTTCTCCCTTAAAGCCCTTTCTCTTCAGACCGTATTCAACATTTTGAAGCACATTAAGCCACGGAAAGAGCACACTGTCCGCATTCTGAAACACAAGTCCGCGCTCGGGGCTTATCCCTTCTATTTCTTTTCCGTCCATCTTCACGGAACCGGATGTCTTCGGCAATAAACCGGCTATGATGTTGAGCAAAGTCGTCTTTCCACAGCCGCTTGCGCCAAGGAAAACATGGAAAGAACCTTCCTCGATTTTCAGGTTTACATCTTTTAACACAAAGCCCTCTTCACCGCCAAAGATCCTGTCTGCACTTACATTTTTAGAAAACAGAAGTGTTTTTTCTTTTGTACTGTTTTCATATCTCTTATGAAGACCTGTTATCTCTATTTTGCTCATCTTGTCATCCTTTACGCCACTTCCTCGTTGCTCGTCCTGTTTATGATATCGTTTTGCAATTCTTCGCTGAGATTTACAAAATATGCGCTGTAACCCGCCACACGGACGATAAGACTCCTGTACAGTTCAGGATGAGCTTTGGCATCCAACAGTGTTTTCTGGTCTATCACATTGAACTGTACATGCCAGAGTTTAAGTTCTCTCCAGCTCTTTATAAACTGCACGAGGCGATTGCTGCCTTCCCTGCCTGCCACTGCCGCAGGTGTGAATTTAAGGTTCAAAAGCCTTGCGGCACGATTGTTTCGTCCCGGATTCTTAGAGTTATAATTTGACATCAATACTGCAGTGGGTCCGTTGATGTCCGCACCCTGGGCTGCCGAGGTTCCGTCTGAAAGCGGTTGTGACCTGAGTCTTCCATCCGGAAGAGCGCCTATCACTTTTCCCATAACTATATTCGCAGAGGCAGGAACATAACGGATATCTATATAAAAATTCTCATGTTCTTTTTTGGCTTCCGTCGCAGCAACTTCGCCTGCTATCCTGTCTATCTCACGACCAATGGCGTCAACATCCGGATCGTTGTTTCCGTATTTGGGCGAGCGCAAAAGCCTCTGCCTCAATATCTCATATCCCTTGAAATCCGCATTCAAAGCATTTACCAGCTCACTCAGACTGCACTTGTCATCCTCATACACAACCTTCTTTATAGCCGAGAGTGAATCTATGGTCGAAGCATACCCCACCATATCAAAGAACGCCAGATCTATTCCGCCCTCAATCCACTGTGAGTGGATATCCCTGTGTTTCTCCCTTGAAAGACCATGCAGTACAGAGCCGAAGGGACTTGCAAAATGTCCGCTCCTGACATGATGTGTCAGCCTTATCTGATCACAGGTCTTTGTGATGTAATAAGTAAGATGTTTTTTGAATGCGTCGTAAAATTCTTCCCAGGTATTCAATGTGTCTGCAGCTCCGGTCTCAATAGAGAGCAAATCGTCACCGTAACGTTCAACACGTCCGTTTCTGAGCGTAAGCTCTATAACTGCTGCCAGATTGATACTCGGTCCTTTGCTGGTCCATGTCTCAGTGTCCACAAGTCTCGTCTCTGTGCAACCTGATACCGCGTAATCATTGGCATCCTCAAAGCTTGCGCCTTTTGAAAGATATACAGGTATTATCTCCTCATCATTCAAAAGCTTCGGATGTCCGCTTCCGTTCTTGATGGTCTCTGCTATCTCAAAGAGCAATCGCTCCGGAGTGTTTGAATGTACCCTGACTGCAAGATCCGGATAATCCAATGGGAGATCTCTCTTATTTTTCAGGAAGAGATATGTCAAGTCATTGGTTGCATCAAAACCTTCCCTGTTCTGTCCGCCTATGGTAACTGCTTCCCAGTGTGCGTAACCGTCCGAGAAGGCGCCGCCTGCCGGACTCACATATATATCACGGAACTTTGCAATTGCAAGCCAGAGGCATTACAGCAGCTCATCGTCCTGCTCTTCTTTAATACTTCCCTCCTACAGGTCTTTTTTATAATATGGATAAAGATACTGATCCATGCGACCGTTTGATATGGTACCGGCTGTCTTCTGCTCAAGCCTTGAGAACATCTGCATTATGAACTGAGACTGAAGTGCTTCGTAAAAAGTCTCCGCGGGCTCTGCCGGAACTCTCTCAAGGTTTTCCGCTATCTTTTCCAGCTCTTTTTTCCTCGTTCTGTCACTTTCCGATCCTGCAAGACGCTTTGCTTCCTCCGCATATCGCCTTGCAAAGGTGATGACTGCCTCACACACTATTATCGTGCTCTCAAGATATTCTCTCGTAAGTTTAAGATCTTCCGGATTATCTGTATTTTTCTCATTCTCCAGATCTCGGAGCTGCTCTTGTGCATCTTCCTTTAAAGCTCTGAATCCTCTCTTCAGGCCTGTCTCATAATTGTGTACCCACTGTGTCGCTGAATTCATGGTCTGTGTCTCATTTATAAGATATCTTGACTTTTTCTTATCTGAAGGCTCATATGTAAGCCGGAGCAGCTCGGGAGATAAAGCATTTGCAAAAGCTTCGTAATATGTCTTACCCTCCCAGTAAGGTGCCACATCATTGATGAGATACAGTCTGTCTTCTTCGGAAAGCTCGAAGGTCGCCTCGCTCCTGTCGGAGAGCACTGCCTTCAGATTGCTGAAAAAGCAGGCATCAAGTTCAGGATAAAGGACTCCGTATCGCTCAGGACCGCCGATCTGTCCGGCGAAGAGCTGATCCTCATCTATGCGAAGAGTGAGATTTTCTGCAGTGTGCCGAAGCGCCTTGGCAAAACGAACATTGATCGCCTCACCCTCAGTTTCCTTAAAACTCTCTGTAAAATATTTCGCTCTCTCGATGCTGACATAATTTCTGTCATTCTCCAGAGCCTGATGCAATCTCTTTACTCTCTCTGTTCCTTTGATGGTTTTCATATCCTTTCTCCTCTCTGTTATTCTTTCGGAGCTCCCTATGAACCGATAGTAGATCATCATGTATACAAGCGCAATCCAAAAGCGTGATAACGATATCAATATCGTATTCATCGGCTCTACGAAGGTTAAATTGTAAATTCATATTAATTTAGTAGGCAAATCAACTAATCACTGCATCCGGTTTCAAACGGCATAAGAATCCATATTTTTCAATGCTTTCCAACTGCCAATTATCTGTATTTTTCCGTGCAAACGTTTTCACATTTTTTTACATATAACTCCCGGAATCAGACCGCTCTGATCTCTTAAATCTCTCTTAACTAAAAAATCCGAACCTTTGAGTAACATCTCCCTTGCAGGAATAGATGTATCATCAAAGATTCGGATCATATTATCGATAAATCCGACTCGAAGCCGTAATACCTGTTTCTTTTGCAATTATACTTCTATCGCTATTTCATGTTTTCTCCCTGTTGATGTTTCAACCGTATTTGGTCGATAAGACTTTTATATCTGTCATTGTGCGTTTTTATCGCCAGCTCGGATTCAACATATTCGATAAGTCCGGGCTCATCCACCCACTTGAAATCTACCGTCTCTCCCTCCTGAAGGATAACAGAATCTTTGTCTGCATCCACGATGGCCAGATACGAGTAAAACATACTGTGGCTGGGCTCTCTGAAGGTATGACTGACGAGTTCCATGCTAAGGGCCGTAAGACCTGTTTCCTCAAATAGTTCACGCCGGGCTGCGTCAAGGGGTTCTTCACCTGACAATGCAGATCCGCCCGCACTCGCCTCCCAATACCCGGGGTAGACATCTTTACTCATATCCCTCTTGGTTAAAAGATAAGAACCGTCCACATGCTGAACCAGGATATCTACCACCATATGATAACAGCCATCAGGAATCTGCCTGAAGTT
>JAFYAD010000190.1 GCA_017540915.1 Lachnospiraceae bacterium | reverse complement strand
CTGCAGGAGGCGCGGGCGCAGAAGGAAAAGAGGATAGAAGAGGAAAACCGGCAAAAAAGAGAAATAGAGGAAAAAGCAAGACAGGAAAAGGAAAGAAAAGATAAGGAAAAAGAAAGGCGTGAACAGGAAGAACCAAAAAAGGAAGAACCTGTAAAGGAAGCTCAGAAGAAGGAAGACTCGAAAAAGGAAGGTCAGAAAAAGGAAGAGCTCGTAAAGGAAGCTCAGAAGAAGGAAGACCCGAAAAAGGAAGACCGGAAAAAGAACGAGCCTGTAAAGGAAAAACAGGAAAACCCGAACCGTAAGACAGGAAAAGAAGCCGGCGATATGCAGCTCATCGACGAGCAGAAGAATGAAAGGATAGCGGGTATAGTGGGCGAGGAGCTTACCGCACCGGCTGATCTCGGAGAGCGCGAGCAGGCAGACAAGAGCCTCATGGAAAAATATGACCTTGGAGCCATTACCCAGGGGCAGTGGTTTGGCGGCAGCGTTATGTTCGGTCTTCTGGGAAATGTCCTGAGCGATGAGTCAAAAGAAAAGCTGTATAAGGATCTTTCGTTTTTTGATGTGGCGAAGAAGGATGTAGAAGGGGCGAAAGCCGCATATGGCAGGGGATACCATGGACTGCTGGATATGATGGATCCGGCAGCGGAAGACCCGGTTGATGAGGCGGAATACACTGAGACATCCAATGATGCGAAGATATTCATAAATGAAAAGCCCTCCATGTTCCGGCACTATACAAATATTGCCTTTGAAAAGCCGCTGAAGAATTTCGATGACGCCATGAAGCGCCTGATAAAGGCCATCGATAAGAGACTGGAAAGGGGAGATTTTGACAGCTCAGGTCATGAAAAATACCTGCGGATGATGAGGGGCTTTGCAAAGGATATAGTAGACGGCACCTTCTCACAGAAGATGAAGAGTGATCCCCAGTACGAGTATGCTTATAACATGACGGCGAAGATCAGGAACACGGCACCGTCCACAGAAGTGGTCGAGGGAAAGTTTACCCCCGTTCTGCAGGAAAACATTGACGATATCAGAAATCTGAGACTGTTGACACCTACGGGGATCATAGACTCCATGGCGGGGGCAAAACGGGCAAATGAAATGCTGGATATCCATCTTACGACAGGTGATTTTACCAGAGATGATCTGATAGCCGAGTACACGCAGCAGCAGAAGAGACTGGAAAAAGCACTGGGGATCTCACAGGAGGATTTTGAGAGAATAAGCAATACAGGAGCCTTTGACAACAAATGGGAGGAATTTGTCGCAGACAGCGACAGAGGATACGGATGGGCTCTGTTTGATGTCGGCGCAAAGCTGCAGACACTCAAAGCAGGGTATCCGGTCTCTGACCTGAGCACCTTCTGTGCATACGCCAGAGCCATATATGATGCGGATAAAGCCGTAAATGAAGCGACCGAAGATCTCGAGGCTGCCAAAAAAGAAGCAAAAACATCCGGAAAGAAGACAGCGGAAGAGCTGAAAAATATGGAAGGCCGGCTGAACAGACAAAAAGAGATCCTCGCCACGATGAAGCGTGTTTGGAATGAGGCAGTGAATGTAAAAAACCTGACCGAGAGCGAGAGGAAAAGACTGATATCAAACATGGCAAACGCTCTTAATGAGGCCAGATTTAATATAGCGGATAACCAGTATTACAAAAAGGGAAACGCGCTGGCTGTGGAACGGGCTCAGGCACCTCTTACCGGCTATGAGAAGGCACAGCTCACAGGCAGCAGTACCGTTCTGTATCAGCTGCTAAAGCAGGTTGATCCGAGGACGCTGTCATCCTCAAAGCAGTTTGTAAATCTCAAAAAAGAGCTGAAGGAGCTGGCAAGGCTTCAGAGGGAAACGGAGGACTGGGACAGCGTATTGGGAAAGGCGCAATACACCGAGCAGCTGGAGAAGACAATGGTCGCAGCCGCTGCCTACCTCAAATTCAAGACAAAGCAGTACAATGAGCCCGGCACGAGCCACAAGCGATCTGTCAGGGAGGCAAGACGTGTGCGCATGGTGGAGGCAATATTTAACGGTCTCAGAAATCAGAAGTTCCCGGCCACGGACATACCTGTCTGCGAAAAGAATATAAAGCCGCTTGTCACAGTGACAGCAGAAAGCAGACAGCTTGGGCGTATTGAAAAGGACAAGCTGCCCGTGAGCTATGACAGCTATATCAGGCTTCATACGGGACGCGCCGCTGCAAACAGCACCAAAGAGGAAATGGCGGCCGTCGTACCCAAGGTACTGGCGGCGTACATGCTGAAAAAAGAGGCGGAGCCGCAGCCCTTCAGTTTGGACAGGCTGAACAGACATGCGAAGGTCGTTTCGGAGAGACTGGGTCTGAGCGCGATGAACGAGGAGGAGCTGTCAGACGTTCTGGCTGATCCGGGCAGGCTCGGCAGGAACATCAAGGTTATCACGGCAGAGAATTTCGGTATAGATATGCCCGGTGCGTATGAGCGTTTTGTCCGCGGCATGAAAAAGCTCTACAAAAATCTTCCCGCGCCGGAGAAAGATGATGCTTATGCGAGGATATTTGAAAATGTCAAAAAGCTGGCGCATCTGCCGGCAAAATCCGACGGCATGGATGCGGACAAGCTGGCAGAGACGATCGCAGCTACAAACTGCGAGCTGGTTTACAGCGTGAAAAAACTGATCGAAGGACATGAAAAGAATATAGGTGATATCGAAAAGCATGGTCTGGATGTCCTCGGTGTCATACGCGGCTCATCCAAGCCTAACACCCATGTTATCGGGGATTTCGAGAAAAAGCTTAACAAGATACGCGGAACCGAAACCTATGAGTCGGATTATTATGAAAAATACGGCGCTCTGGTACATATTGACCTGGACGACTACAACAGCTTAAGATACACAACAGAGAATCCGAGAGAGCTGGACAGGAAGTTGCTGGAAGACGCGAAAAAAGCATACGCTATGAGCAGTGTGCAGAAGGCGAAGCAGTCATTTTCCGCAAACGAAGAACCGGCTGCTCCCAAAACGGGCAGTAACCCCGAGATAAAGGATAAGAAGAAACACAAGGTAATATCAAAGGATTTTGATAATGCGGATGTCACAGGCAGGAAGATAAAGCTATAGATATAGGAGTGGTATGAGGTTCCCGTTTTTCGGGAACCTCATATCTGTCAGATCGTGTGGTTTTGACCGGAATATTGATTGAATTTCACACACAAATGACACACAATTCAGACAAAATAGTAAAAATATCAAAAAACTTCAAAAAAATATAAAAAAGTGTTTGACAACTTAAAAAGAACGTGATATATTTACATCATCAACAGAAAACAAATAAAAACGTCAGACAGATGAACCAAGGGAGGATGAAAAACTTCACATCCCGATAGTTCATCAGCAGCAGAAGACGAAGCGGTGCGGGGAGAACGCATCGGGTTGGCATACAGGAATAACGTAGGGAAGCGAGGTAAAGAGTCCAATGCAGTAGGTAGCTTGTTTTGAGTAACGTTTTCGACAAAGCCGGAACTCAGGTAGTTAGAAAACCAGTGGTTAATCAAATTAAAGAGCGCATACGGCGGAGCATCCGAAGGAGTAACTTTTAGAATAGGTTGCCAGCCCTGAATCCACTGAAGAGAACAGAGACGAAGAGGGACGGACGAAACAAAATCTAAAGAAATCGAGGAATGGAAAATTGAATATCGAATCTAAGTAAGCACCCGAGTCCATGATGACCGGGTGCTTACTTATTTTCGCGGCGGATATTTCTTTATTTCTCGTAGTATTCCTGATCCGGTTAAGCAACCTTGACAAAGGGCAATAAATAAGGTAAATTATAAAAGTTATCGAAGAATGCATTTGAAGATTGGTGAGACTTTTGTTATTCTGATCAGTAGAGAGGATTTCATATGTTGTTTTCAACCTTTCTGACAGCTTGTTTTGGACCGGTAACATATGAATGTAGCGTTACTAAGGTTAAAAGATATCTGAATACAGTCCGGGAATTCCTCATGCCGGTATGGCTGGGGATCATGGGAGCAGAGTAAAGAGAGCCGCAAGGCTCTTTTTTTGTTTCGTTAGCTAACAATTCTCGGTTAGTGTTAGCTAACAATTTGCAGTTAGTGTTAGCTAACGCTTGATGGCGGTTATTAGCTTGTGGGCAGGTAAATGATAAAACAGGCGAGGCGATGATCCGCCCGGCCGTTTAAATAATATCAACCAACATAGAAAGGAGAATTTCATCATGAAACTAAAAGGATTGGGTTTATTTGCACTTGGTACTGTATTTGGTCTGGAGGGGATCAGGCTTTTGTCATCTAAGGATGCAAAGAAGGTTTATACCTATTGCACAGCGGGTGTTCTGAGAGTAAAAGATGCAGTATTGGACCAGGTTACAACACTTCAGGAAAATTGCACGGATATCTATGAAGATGCCAAGGCGATAAATGAAGAGAGAACAAAAAAGGAAGAAGATGCCGGAGTATGAAATATACAGTAAAGCATGAAGGAAAAAACAGGGTACGCATTCATCTTGCGATGAAGCGCATGAGCTTTCGTGAGGCGGATATCTTTGAGTATTATCTGAAAAGCTTTGATGAGATCAGGGAAGCAAAGGTATATGAGAGAACTGCGGACGCGGCGATCGTGTATTCCGGTGACAGATTACGGATCTCGGATATTATAGAAAGGTTTTCTTTTGAGGATACAGAGGTTCCGGAGAGTGTATTTGAATGCTCGGGAAGAGAGATGTCGGCACAGTATTACGACAGGATCGTGACAACAGTGATCCTTCATTTCGGAAAACGTATCATTCTGCCTTTTTCTCTTCGAAGGATATGGGGCACAGTTAAGGCTGCAAAGTACATCTGGCGGGGAGTAAAGACGCTGAAAAACAGGCATTTACAGGTAGAGGTGCTCGATGCCCTTGCCATCACCTCAGCGGTATTGACCGGGGACTATGATACGGCATCGAATGTGATGTTTCTCCTTAAGATCGGAGATACGTTAGAGGAGTGGACCCATAAGCGTTCAGTGGATAATCTGGCAAGAAGGATGTCTCTGGATATCGACAAGGTTTGGCTGATGACCGAAGATGGTGAGGTGCTGACGGATTCGTCGTCGGTTGCGTGCGGTGACCGGGTCATTGTCAGAATGGGGAATGTCATCCCCTTTGATGGTGAGGTCGACAGCGGTGAGGCCATGGTGAATCAGGCTTCTATGACAGGTGAATCCGAGCCTGTGAATAAGAGCACAGGCATGAGTGTGTTTGCGGGTACTGTTATAGAGGAGGGTGAACTGACCATCAGGGTAACTCAGACCGGGGGATGCGGACGTTTTGACAGGATCGTAAAGATGATAGAGGAATCGGAAAAGCTGAAATCATCCCTTGAAAGCAGAGCGGAAAGGCTTGCGGACAGGCTTGTGCCTTATACGCTGCTCGCTTCCGGATTGACATGGTTGATCAGCAGGAATATTACAAAGGCGGTTTCTGTTCTCATGGTGGATTATTCCTGCGCTCTCAAAATGGCTATGCCTCTTTCGGTTCTCTCCGCCATAAAGGAAGCTTCGGAACACGATATTACGGTAAAAGGCGGTAAATTCCTTGAGGCAGTTGCGGATGCAGATACCATCGTCTTTGATAAAACCGGGACGATCACTAAGGCGCAGCCGACTGTAGTAAAGGTCATCTCCTTTAATGATGAACCGGAGGATGAGCTTTTAAGACAGGCGGCCTGCCTGGAAGAGCATTTTCCGCACTCAGTCGCCAGAGCCGTTGTGGATGCGGCTTTCGAAAAAGGGCTGTTACATGAGGAAATGCATACAAATGTAGAATATATTGTTGCTCATGGGATCGCGTCTGAGATCAATGGTCAGAAGGCGGTCATCGGAAGCTATCATTTTGTGTTTGAGGATGAGTTGGTTACTATCCCGGATGATAAAAAAGAGCAGTTTGATTCTCTTCCGGATGAATACTCTCATCTGTATTTTGCAAAAAACGGTATGCTTTCGGCATGCATTCTGATCGCAGATCCCATGAGAAAGGAAACAAGGGAAGTTGTGGAACGTCTGCGTGAACAAGGCTTTGAGCATATTGTCATGATGACCGGTGATAATGAAAAAACCGCTGCAAAGATAGCTGCTGAGGCCGGGATCACAGAGTATTATGCCGAGGTCCTGCCCGAAGATAAGGCAAAGTTTATCGAGAAGGCAAAAGCCGGCGGACATCGTGTGATCATGGTGGGAGATGGAATCAATGATTCACCGGCGCTGTCAGTGGCGGATGCAGGCATCGCCATCAGCGACGGGGCGCAGATCGCAAGGCAGATCGCCGACATCACCATTGCGTCCGAAAATCTCGAGAGTCTGATCGCATTAAAAAAGATCAGTATTCTGTTGATGAAGAGGATCAGATTCAATTATAAAGCGATAGTAGGATTCAATACTACTCTTATCGGACTTGGAATAGCCGGGGCAATGTCTCCTTCCACAAGCGCAATGCTTCACAACGGTTCCACAGTGGCACTTGGACTTAAGAGTATGACGAGTCTCTTGCCTGAAGAAAAGAAAGAGCAGAGTTTATGATGTATAAGGAAATTCTATCCGGACTTCTAATACCTTTTCTCGGGACATCTCTTGGTGCAGGCTGTGTTTTTTTCATGAAGCACAACCTGAGCCGGGGTGTTCAGCGGGCGTTGACAGGGTTTGCCGCAGGCGTGATGACTGCTGCCTCAATATGGAGTCTTATCATTCCGGCTATGGAAATGTCGGAGAATATGGGAAAACTTGCTTTTGTACCTGCGGTGATCGGCTTCTGGTTTGGAATTCTGTTTCTGTTGCTGCTTGACAGCCTGATCCCACATTTACATATGAATTCAGAGAAAGCGGAGGGTTTGCCATCAAAATTGGCGAGGACTACAATGATGGTGCTTGCGGTCACCCTCCATAACATTCCCGAAGGAATGGCGGTGGGGATTGTCTACGCAGGATTTCTGACAGGATCAGCAGATATGACCGCAGGAGGCGCGCTGGCTCTGGTCCTCGGCATTGCTATACAGAATTTCCCCGAAGGAGCGATCATTTCCATGCCCCTCAATGCAGAGGGAAAAAGCAAAGGAATGGCGTTTGCGGGCGGTGTACTGTCGGGGGCAGTTGAACCGGTCGGCGCGCTTCTCACGATATTATTTGCAAGCCGGTTGCTACCGGTCATGCCGTATTTGCTGAGTTTTGCTGCCGGTGCGATGATGTATGTTGTAGTTGAAGAACTGATACCGGAAATGTCAGAGGGAGAGCACTCCAATATCGGTGTTATCTTGTTTTCCGTCGGGTTCACGTTGATGATGATACTGGATGTTACGCTCGGATAGTAAAAAACACAGATCGGCTGACTGATCTGCCATGGTCTTCGGGATCTCCCCGGAGACCTTTGCTTTGTAATGATAACTCGGTCGCCATCCAGGATGCAGGTGGTACCTGATGGTATTATCAGTTCGTCGCATTAATGAATCCGTCAGAACCATTACAAAAACGGGCATGCTTAAAATGGATCAAACAATCAGGTCTTAAAAAATGTGCTTATCCTACAAAAACAGGTCTTAAAAAATGTAAAAATTCCGTTGCCAGGTCTTAAAAAATGTTGTATTATTTGTGTTGAGGTCTTAAAAAATGTAAATCGTGTTGGAGGGACAAATGCAACGATTCGCAATGGAAAAACTTGTAGCGTGGAAAGAGAATAAAGATAGAAAACCTTTGGTTATAATGGGTGCACGACAGGTTGGTAAAACATGGTTGATGAAGGAATTTGGCAGGCTGCATTACAATAAGGTCGCATATGTATCTTTCTATAATAATGCTGCAATGAGCCGGGTTTTCGATCAGGACTATGACATAGGCAGGATAATATCAGCTATCAGTATTGAGGTGGGGTTTACAGTTGCTGCCGAAGATACACTTATTATTTTTGATGAAATACAAAATGCGCCAAGAGCCTTTGAATCGCTTAAATATTTCAACGAAGATGCGCCGGAATATCAGGTTGTCGTAGCGGGCTCGTTATTGGGAGTTGCATTGCATGAGGGAGTATCGTACCCTGTTGGCAAGGTTACAACCCTGAACCTCTATCCACTCAGTTTTAGGGAATATTTGTGTGCTGCTGGAGAAGCAGGACTTGTGGAGGCTCTTAACTCAAAGGATTATGGATTGATAGACAGTTTTTCGGAAAGATATATATACCATTTGAGGAACTACATGTATGTGGGCGGAATGCCGGAGGCAGTTAACAGCTTTTTGAAAAATAGTGACTACTACGCAGCCAGAGAAGTTCAAAAAGAGATAATTCTACAATACAGAGGAGATTTCGGGAAACATATATCGGCGAATGAGCTGTCACGGATCAATATGGTGTGGGAGTCCATTCCGATGCAACTGGCTAAAGAAAATAAAAAATTCTTTTTCGGTAAGATGAAAAAGGGGGCTCGTAGTAGTGAATTTGAAAAAGCAATTCAATGGCTGGCGGATGGCGGGCTTGTATATCGGGTCTATAAAGTAAATGAGCCTCACATTCCTCTTTCTGCATACAAAGAACTATCATGTTTCAAACTGTTTTTTGTTGATATAGGATTATTAGGAGCTATGAGCGAGCTGGATCTTCATTCTGTTATCGATGGAAACAGACTGTTTGCAGAATTTAAAGGTGCGTTTACGGAACAGTATGTTTTGCAGCAAATTATAAGTGATACAGAATATACGCCATATTATTATGGAACGGAGTCCGCAACCTTTGAACAGGATTTCCTCATTCAAAGGGGAATGGATGCGGTTCCTGTTGAAGTAAAGGCTGAGTCAAACATACGGTCTCAAAGTCTCAAAGCTTTTTATGAAAAATTTCATCCGTCCACATCAGTAAGATTTTCATTACTGAACTACAAGGAACAGGAATGGATGGTTAATATCCCTCTTTACGCGGTATGTAATATGTGATTTTTCAAACCAGATAAAGCTTGAAGCCTTAAACCTTACATACAACAGTATTAACAGGGATAGTGTCTGAGAACCCTGTAAATTTGCCAAGAGTTCTACGATAAAATATCGTTCAGGCTTCTGATGCCGTTTTTTCTGGAGGATGTGACGATGACGCGGTCTCCGGGTTTTATACAGGTGGTGCCGGAAGGAATGATGAGCTCACCACCCCTGATAACAGCAGTTATCAGTACGTCCTTTTTCAGCTTGAAGGCACGGTCTTTAAGCTCGATGCCAAGACACCTGAAATCGTCGGTGGCGGGAATTTCCATAATCTCGGCCTTGGAATCAGCCAGCAGGTAATACTTGCCTATTTTGCCGCCGGCTTCAACGGCTTCGGCATTTTTGAGAAATCTTAATGCCTTCCGGGCTGTGGATGCGGCGGGAGAAACGGTGATGTCGATATTTACATTATACAGGAGCTTTACATGCTCCGGCTTGTCAACGCGGGTGATAATGGAGGGGATGCCCCTGGACCATGCGTACATGCTGGTAACAAGGTTGGTTTCGTCGAATTCTGTCAGGGAGATCACGACATCTGCAGAGGTGAGGTTTTCCTGCTCCAATATCTCCAAGGTGTCCTCATCGGCGTACTCGACATTTATGTGAGGATATTTTTCCATGAGCCGGCGGCACTTTGCGCGGTCGCGCTCTAAAATGGTGATGTCGCATTTGTCTTCCTTCAGCATTTCCAGAAGGTGATCACATATATTGCTACCGCCTATGATGACGATCCTTTTGGCACGGCTTTTTTTAATGCCGAGCTGTTCCAGAGTCTCATTCAGCTTTTTCCCGGAGACGGCTATATTCAGGCTGTCTCCTTTTTTTATCACAAAACTTCCTGTGGGGACATACAGCCTGCCGTTTCTGAGCACGTTGATCACCAGAATGTCAAGCTTCAGGGTCTGGCGTATTTCGGTCAGGGAACGATCCCGCAAGACACTGTCCTCCAGGATGTTCAT
>JAFYAD010000189.1 GCA_017540915.1 Lachnospiraceae bacterium | reverse complement strand
GTACACCGGGCTGTAAGCCTGTGGTGTATGAATTGATAAGAAAAAATAACGGCTTGTCGCTCAGAAGCTCCGTGCATTTTTCAACCAGCGGAAAAACAGATTCCTCTATCTTCCAGATTTCCCCCTTAGGTCCCCTGCCGTAGCTCGGCGGATCCATTATGATGGCATCATAGGTGTTGCCGCGTCTGATCTCCCTCTCCACGAATTTGACACAATCGTCCACAAGCCAGCGGATATGCGCGTCACCAAGACCACTGTCAACTGCGTTTTCTTTTGCCCATGTCACCATACCTTTAGAAGCATCAACATGGGTAACGTTTGCTCCCGCCGCAGCAGCGGCAAGCGTAGCTCCGCCTGTGTATGCAAAGAGATTCAGCACTCTGACCTCGCGCCCTTTATCCGTCTCACCTTTTATTATAGAAGAAAACCAATCCCAGTTTACCGCCTGCTCCGGAAAAACACCGGTATGCTTGAAAGCAAAGGGCTTCAGATTGAATGTCAGTCTTTTGCCGATCGAAAGATCATATCCTATTTTCCATTCATCGGGCAGATCAAAAAACTCCCATTCTCCGCCTCCTTTATTGGAGCGATGATAATGACCGTTTACGCGTTTCCACTCCCTGCCCTTCGAAACATTCCATATAACCTGCGGATCGGGACGTCTGAGCTTATACTCTCCCCACATCTCGAGTTTCTCACCGCCCGATGTGTCCAATATCTTATAATCATCCCATCTGTCTGCGATCCACATCCGTTTTCTCCTACTGTTACTATCCTATAATATGATCTGAGGGTTAAAAGGTGATTCACGAATACCCACAATCCGAAATCATAATATCCCCAGCATCGATGTTCCTATAAGTCCCTTCGGACGGGCGAGACCGAAATTGTCCGCAATGGTCATGCCTATGACAGCAAACGTCTCCTGTTCCGGCAATGCTCCTCCGCTCATGGAAGGACTGTAGGCAAGGAAAGGAACCTTCTCCCTGGTGTGATCCGTCCCCTTAAATGTAGGATCGTTGCCATGATCCGCCGTCAGTATCAGCAGATCGTCATATCCGAGAGTCTCTATCAATTCACCCAAAAGCTCATCAAAACGCTCTATCTCGCGTCCGTATCCCATAACATCCCTGCGGTGCCCCCACAGCGCATCGAAATCCACCAGATTCGTAAAGCACAATCCACGGAAATCCTGAGACGATACATCTATGGTCTGCTGCATTCCGTGCACAGAGGAATTGGAATGATAAGCCTTGGTAATGCCGTGTCCGGAAAAAATATCATTGATCTTGCCAACAGAGATAACATCCAACCTGTTCTTTTTCATAGCATCCAGAATTGTCTCTCTAGGCGGTGCAACGGCGTAGTCGTGTCTGTTGGATGTACGTTTGAACTGCCCCGGCGCTTTTCCGACATAGGGTCTTGCGATCACCCTGCCAACCCTCCACTCGGGTTTCATAGTGACCTCCCTGGCGATCTCACAGAATCTGTACAGGGTATCCAAACCCATAGTCTCCTCGTTCCCGCAGATCTGGAGCACTGAGTCAGCGGAAGTATACACTATGACCTTTCCGTCATTGATCTCCTGCATAGCGAGCTCGTCCAGTATTGCTGTTCCGCTGGCAGCTTTATTGCCGATTATCTTTCTGCCCCATCTGCTCTCAAGCTCATCTATAAGCTCCTGTGGAAACCCGTTTTCGGTAAATGTAAGGAAAGGTTCATCGGTCCTGATGCCCATCATCTCCCAATGACCGGTCATGGTATCTTTTCCTTTTGACGCCTCACGCAAAACACAGAATTTTGCCATAGGATTTTCCACAGGCACTATATTATAGTTTTGCTTGAGATTGCCCAGTCCGAAATTTTCAAGATTAGGGATATCGAATTCCGGGAAATGATCTGCTATGTGTCCCAGTGTGTCCGCTCCCTCATCACCGAAATCTGCCGCATCCGGCATCTCGCCGATACCCAGTGAGTCCAACACCACTACAAAGATACGCTTAAATCTGGCTTCCATATCGATCCCCCCTTCCGTTATGCCTCAGTTATCAGCTCTGTGAGATAATGGACACGGTAGCCGAGGTTCCCAGACGATCCGCTCCGGCCATCACCATGGAAGCAGCGGTCTCCAGATCCCTTATGCCTCCGCTGGCCTTGACTCCCATATCTCCTCCTACTACTTCACGCACCAGTGCCACGTCTTCCGTAGTAGCTCCCCCTGAAGAAAACCCCGTTGATGTTTTCACAAAATCTGCCCCTGCAGACTTTGCCAGCTCACACGCCTTGATCTTCTCGGCATCCGTCAAAAGACAGGTCTCTATGATGACCTTGAGCTTTGCATGCGCCCCGCAGGCCATTCCAACTTTTATGATCTCATCCTTCACAAAATCATAAAAACCGTCCTTGAGTGCTGCGATATTGATGACCATGTCTATCTCATCCGCGCCGTCTTCCACTGCGCAGGCAGTCTCCATAACTTTTGCACGGGTAGACATCTGCCCCAGAGGAAAGCCCACCACCGTGCAGGTATTGACATTTATCCCCTTTAAGCGCTCCGCCACATGTTTCGTATAATATGAATTCACACACACCGAAGCAAATTTATATTTTATAGCTTCATCTATCACCTTATCCACATCTGCCATCGTGGCATCTGCCTTCAATATGGTATGATCAAACAGCTTTGTATTCAGCATATCTTCCCCCTTGAATAATACATATCAACACAACTGCTTCGTAACGTCCTACAGATCAGAACCGTTACTTTTCTTTATCAGCTTTCTGACAGCCTCCACGGCGCAACGTATGGCACAGGTAGTGTCATGTGCCTGCGGATTGTAAAGCCCCTCTTTTTCTCTCTCCTGATTTGCCACCACCAAAAATACGGAACCGACTTTCACCCTGAGGGCACTGCCCACTATGAACATGGCTGCACTCTCCATCTCGCTGGCGAGACACCCCATCCTCTTCCAGGCTTCCCATTTATTGAGAAGCTCGTAGGACACCGGCTTCACCTCAGGTTCATGCTGTCCGTAAAAAGAATCCTTGCACTGCACAACCCCTGTATGAGCTGTGTAACCAAGTTCCGCCGCAGCCTCGCGCAACGCACATACAACATCTATGTCAGCCACCGCAGGGTATTCGATAGGCGCATATTCCCGGCTGGTCCCCTCGGCTCTCACCGCTCCGGTCGCTATCACCAGATCTCCGCCCATTATCTCCTTTTGTATGCCTCCGCAGGTGCCGATGCGGACAAAATACTCAGCGCCGCAACGCTTAAGCTCTTCCATTGCAATGGAAGCAGACGGTCCACCTATGCCTGTGGATGTGACCGACACCATCTCACCGTCCAGATATCCCGAGTATGTGACAAATTCTCTCGAGTCCGCGATTTTCTTAGGATATTCCAAAAATTCCGCTATCTTCTCAACACGTTTAGGATCACCCGGCAGGATCACAAACCGTCCTACCTGCCCCAGGGCTGTCTGTATATGATACTGATAACCTGCGCCTTCTGTGTAATCTACCATGATCTAACCTCCCAATCGGCACCAGAGTTTTCTCCCCATGCCTTACATCATGTAGTCTCGCCTTCGTCCGGCGCCCTTTAACATTCCCTCAAAAGAGGCGGTTCCTCCTCTGGTTTGGTAAGCTTATGCAGAATGGGATACAGGAAACGGTTCATCAATGTGATGACCACCACCTGCACCACGAACATACAGACCGCCTGAAGCGCACGCCCGGGCACCAGCGCCGAATATGCTTTTCCTACTATGATGGAGATCCAGAAAGTATTGAGCACAAGACCTCCCACAAATTCCACTATGAATGACGCTATGATAATATGGAATATATTCGGCTTTTTCTTCAGGAAAACTCCGAACACCACTCCGCTTAAGAATGCCGTAAGAGTGAATCCCGGAAAATATGCGCCAGTGGGATTGACCAGAAAAGCCAACACATCTCCGAGTCCACCCACCATACCGCCTGCTACCGGACCGTATATGGCACCTGCCGTAGCTATGGCCACAAACGTAAATCCCAGCTTGAAGATGCTGCCGACCCTGATGGAGAACACGCCGGTCACTACATACAACGCTAACAACACGCCCAGTATGGCAATATCCTTGATCGCAAAAATACTCTTTGGTTTTTTATTCATAATAACCCCCTCTGTTTTTGTGTAATCCTTCACAAATTCTCATGATATTACACTTGCGCGCTTCTGTCAATGTTACTGCGCCCCTTTTTATCATGTTCATAGATTTTAGCATCTACCAGAAAGCGGTACCAGTATCCCTGTAAAAAATGAAAAATCCTGCCTTCGGGTCCATCCAGAAATCCCAGTCTGATATAGTATCTGTAGATAAAATACAGGCGCGCCCTTAAAAACAGAGGAGTGTTGTAGTAAAGCGCATTCTTTAGCCATCTGCGTCTCTCGACCTGGGTCCCGAAAAGACCGGGGCTTACGTTTGTGTCCTGTTCTTTTGTGCCCTGTTCATTTATATCCTGTTCTTTGCCTTTGCTGCGTTCCGGCTCCGATTTACAGCTGCACTTGCAGGTACAGCTCTTTTTTACCGCGCTTCTTCCTATAAGATAGTTTTGCAGCTCAAGATCCGAATACCGGTTGTGTTTGTCTGTCCACCATTCCAGCGTCTTTGTGTTCTTATCGATGAAATCATTTTTCAGTGCAATAGCCCTGCCGTCCGTCAATACCAGGTGTTCATCCATGATATTCTGCTCACAGTGTGCATGTCCGCGCCTCACAACTCTCAGCATATATGTGGGATAAACCCCTCCGTGGCGGATCCATTTGCCCATGAAAATAATGCGTCTGCGCAATGAAAATCCGTTAACACTCTCCGGATCTGTGTGTGCCCTGTCCTTATCTGCCTTCTCGAAAAAAGACAACGTGGTCTCAAGCTCATCACGAAGCTTTGGCAGCAACTCCTCATCCGCGTCCATCCTCATGATCCACTCAGTATCGATACCTGTATTTTCCATAGCCCAGTTTATCTGCGCCGCATAGCCCTGCCACTCATGGAAATACAGATCGCACCCCAGTTTTTTCGCTACAGCACAGGTTCTGTCAGTTGAACCCGAATCCACCACCACTATCCGTTTTGGAAGCGTACCCAG
Organism: Lachnospiraceae bacterium; assembly: GCA_017540915.1. The sequence continues at coordinate 2,384 of JAFYAD010000189.1, read as the reverse complement.
TGATCTGACACATTTTAAGAGATTGTGTTCTTCGTTTTTTGTGATTATGACAACCGTGAGATCCTGCATATCTCGCCCTTTCTTATGTTATTCAATTGCTTAATAATGTGTTTTACTCACGGCAGCCTGCAGCTCTCGGACATATATGCCCGCAAGCCGCTAATAACCCTGAATAGCATTAAACAATCACCTTATTTACTGTATAACATCACTTGACATATTATTATCAGTTACATAAACTAAATCGTGTAATGATATAATACCATAAAAATTTAGGATATGCACAATGAAAAACCGAATTCTTATATTCCTGACAATTTTAGCAACGTTATGTACATCATGTGGCAACAATCCCCCCGCAGCACCGTCAGACACGGCATCCGGCGAAGTCGTATCATCTGATACAGTGTCCGGCAATGATTCTTCAACAGATGAACAGACGGCAGTTTCAGACGATAATGCCACAGACAACACCAAGCAGGATGCTTCCAAAGACACAGCAAAGCAAAGTTCAAAAGATGATGAACCGCGCATAAAGACTCTGCGCCAATCAAGCGAGGCGGAGTTAAGTGAGCTGTCATCAATGGCGTACCATTCAATGTTAGACACCCTATGCAACGATTGCCGCCTTCCCTACGACAGGCAGAATGTCTACGCGGAAAAGTACGGTGCAGATTACTTTAAGAACGCCATAAAGAGGTTTACCATCGAGGACGTGGATGACGACGGCATCCAGGAGTTTGTGCTGGCTTGGCGTGCTAAAGATACAAAGGACATGATGGGGGTAGTCTACTCATACAGCGATTACACATTCAAGTGGTCGTTGAAAAGAGAGGGCATCCTTATAAAATATGAAGATTACGCTGATCCGGAGGAACTGGCTGCCGAAGCCGTAAAGACAGAGACTACATCGGAAGACGCAGATACCGATGATACTGATTCCGGAGATGGCAGTACAGATGAATCCGGCTCAAAGAATTCGGAAGACAAAAAAGACGGCAAAAAAGAAAAAGAAGAAAAAAAGGACGAGCTTCCTTATATAGAATTAGCTCATCCCGTGCATCTCGACGAGTTATACAGGCTTTCATCGGATAACGCAGATGCTCTCATAAAGCTGAAGGACGGAACCTTATCTTCCGAGGAAACCTATGTTTTCCGGGATGTAGCAGGCAACAATCACATAGAGATCCTCAATAAGGAAGCAAAATCCGCACGCATAAGCACCAGTGACTACAAGCTCACCGAAAACGGCATTGAGATCACAGGCACCGGCCACCGCCTCGGAATCGATGTTTCGTTTTATCAGGACAATGTGGACTTTGAAAAAGTAAAAGAAAGCGGTATCGACTTCGTGTTCATCAGAGCAGGCTTCAGGGGCTACGGCACCGGAAGTCTCAACGAAGATTCAAAAGCCGTGGACAACATAAAAAACGCCCTGTCCGCAGGACTTGATGTGGGCGTGTATTTCTTCTCACAGGCCATCAATGAAAAAGAGGCCGTTGAAGAAGCCGAATATGTATTTGACATTTTGGAAAAAGCCGGTGTAACTTCACCGGAAGAATTAAAGATGCCGATAGTATTCGATCCCGAGAGCATCATGAACGACTCTGCACGAACCGACGGCGTAACAGGCGAACAGTTCACTCTCAACTCCATCGCCTTCTGCGAAACCGTAAAAGGAAAAGGATACGAGCCCTGTGTATACTGCAACATGTTATGGCAGGCCTTCAAACTGGACCTCGGCATCTTGAAAGATTACAAGATCTGGTACGCCGACTACGAGGAACTGCCCCAGACACCATACGACTACACCTACTGGCAGTATTCCGACACAGGTCATGTAGACGGCGTCAAAGGTCCGGTGGATCTGGATATCGAGATACTGTATGATTGAAAACATACAAAAGAGGCGACTTTTAGAGGGTTGAGCTTAGGGATTTTCTGAAACAGAAGTTTTCAAGCGATAATCTTCAAGCGGAGAGCAAGAAAACAAGCCATGTAGGAACAACAAATCGTTCTTGCATGGCTTTTCTCATTTTCAAGGAGGTCTCATATGGCATACAAACAGAACAGTGCGCTTAAGGTCTACGAACAAAGCGGATATAAGTACAGGACTATTCCAACCATTATGTTGAAAGGACAATGGCTCGCTGAACTGGGCTTTCAGATCGGCGAAAACATCTCCGTCAGCTGCGAGGAAGGGAGACTGGTAATAACAAAGGCTGAACTCAAGCAGAATAATTAGAAAAGACGCGCAAAGGATGAAATTCCTTTGCGCGTACTCATTTACTAAACAAAAAACGCTTTGCACAAGCAAAACGTCTTCAGGAACTCCTTCTACACGTGGCAGATGAGCTATTATCAATATAGCTACTTTTCGGATC
>JAFYAD010000188.1 GCA_017540915.1 Lachnospiraceae bacterium | reverse complement strand
CTTCGATGGGATATATTTTTCCATCCACATCGACATCCGCAATGTAAAAATTCACCGCTCTTCCAAAATGAGTGTTCACGCAAATATTATCTGTACTCGCCGCAGCGATCCTGTATCTTTTTTCATCCATGAGAAAATGTCTCCTTAATATTTAACAGTCTGTCCCGAAACACCTGACGGCTGTACTCGGAAACGCCCGGTACTCCTACCGCGTCTGCTCGACAGTGTGCGCAATGCCTGAAAACCTTTATATGCTTTTCCGCAACAGCTCTTGCCTTTTCTATCTGTTCACAGGTCGGACGACTGATATTGCTTAATTTGTGCTGTGGGATCAGGGGTATAATATTGTAGATTATAGCCCCCGCCTTTTTAACCGTTTCGGCAATGGTTTCTATATGCTCATCATTGATCCCGGGAACAAGTACCGTGTTGATCTTGACCGTCACGCCTGCCGATGACGCCTTCTTTATACCGGCAAGCTGGTTCTCTATCAAGATTTTTGCAGCTTCCACTCCATAGATTTTCCGGTCGTGATAGATTATGTAGTCGTTAAGCTGAGCTTCTATCTCAGGATCAACTGCATTGACCGTTACTGTCAGCGTATCAACTCCGACCTCTATAAGCTCCCCGGCACGTTCATTGAGCAGAAGTCCGTTCGTGCTCATACACTTCAAAAGTTCCGGATGATCCTCGGATATTTTCCTGAAGGTCTCGAACGCCTTATCCGTTGCAAGGGTATCACCCGGGCCGGCAATTCCCGCAACCTTAAGGTTCGGTACAAGTTCCAGTGCCTTATCTATGAAGTCATTTGCCTCATCCGGACTTATCACCTTGGATGTAACCCCGGGTCTTTCTTCGACATCGTTTATCGCTCTGTCACAAAACCTGCAGGCTATATTGCAGCCGGGGCTGACCGGCAGATGTATTCTTCCCGCATTAAAACGGCATCCTCCAAAGCAGGGATGATTCCTCTCTAATTCTTCAATATTTCGAGCCATGGTGACCTCCATGCATTCATATCTTTCTCTGTCTCAGCAATTAAAAACATCCTATCATCCAACCGGATTTTTGCATAATAACAAATTGCTATTACCTGCAATAAGGTCCTTTTATCATAAACACACCCATGACAGTTATCCGAGAGTGCATCTGCTTTATATTACTTTATAGTTTAACAGTTCATCGATATATGCCTTTCCATAATCGGACATTTTACTGTCTTTTCTGATTATGTATCCTATCGTCAACGGGTCTTGCTCTTTTAATTTAATGGAAACAAGACCTTTTAATATGGCATCATCTTCGGAGAGCATCCCCGATCCTATGGCATAGCCGTCCAGATCGGCAATAAGCTCCAGGGTTGTTGCCCTGTCATCGGATTTTATCATCTTCTTAAAATCATAGTCTGCCAGTGCCTCCTCGGTAAGATACACATTGCTGTCATCGGACTGATCGAAGGAAATACATGGATAATCCGAAAGTTCCTCTATTGAAATCTCATCTCTTCCGGCAAGCACATGACTCTTCCAGATATAAACATAAGTGTCCTTTTTCATCAATGGTGTAAACTCCAGCTGATAATCCCTGAAGAGTCTTCTTATCATATCTTCACTCGAGGATGAAAAGGAGACTATCCCCACTTCACTCCTGAAACTCCCGACATCCTCAAGCACTTCCCTCGTCTTTGTCTCCCTGATGGAAAAAGAAAACCTGTCAGGATCACTTTTTTTGATCACCTTTGTAAACGCTTTTATTGCAAAATTATAGTGCTGTGTCGAAACGGAAAATCTCTCTTTATCGTTGTCCTTGGAAATAAACCTGTCCTCAAGGATTTCATACTGTCCCACTGCCTTTTTCGCATAGGTGACGAATTCCCTGCCTGCATCGGTAAGCGATATACCTTTATTGCTTCTCTGAAAAATAAGTATTCCGAGTTCTTCTTCCAGTTCTCTTACGCTCGAAGACAGAGCCGGCTGTGATATAAACAATTTTGTAGCCGCCTCCCGTATAGACGATGACGCGGCAATTACAAGAACATATTTGATCTGTGTGATATTCAAAGTCTTTTCCTCACTTATTGTTTCCCTTGTATTCCTATCGTTTTACTAGGGATTATACATGCAAATACTTATTTTAGCAACAGTTATTTCTTTTTCCGATCCGAAGGTGAAATTGGAACAAATGAGAGCGGTTCCAATTTCGATTGGAATTTTTTGTGCATCGTTTCCAAAACAAAACCCGCTTCGCTTGTCAAAAAAGTCAAAAATGGTTTATTTGGCCGTTAGATACTTGCAAAAGCTGCCAAAATAGTGTAATTTTGCATCAGGAGCAATTGGAAACGATACCACAAATCGTGGAAGTGGTTCAAAGGTTCAAAAATTCATTTGATAATACAAATTTAAGGAGGAAAAGAAAACATGAAGATGAAGAAGTTTATCGCACTTGGACTCAGCCTGGGAGTCACCGCCGGCACACTTGCAGGTTGCGGAGGCTCCGGAAACACCGGAAGCGCTGCAGGCACTGCAGACACAGCTGCAAGCGACAAGACCGCAGACGCTGCTGCAAGCGACAAGACCGCAGACGCTGCTGCAACAACAACTCAGACGGATGCAGCTTCAGGTGCAAGCGGAAAGGTTTATTACCTTAACTTCAAGCCCGAGCAGGATCCCCAGTGGCAGGATCTTGCCAAGAGCTACACCGATCAGACCGGCGTTCCCGTAACCGTAGTTACCGCAGCTTCGGGTGAGTATGAGACAACTCTTATGAGTGAGATGGCAAAGTCCGATGCACCTACCCTTTTCCAGGTTAACGGTCCCGTAGGTCTTGCCAACTGGAAAGACTACTGCTACGATCTTTCATCTACTCCCGTAGCCGGAGAACTCACCAGCGATGCTTTCGCACTTAAGGATGGAGATGCAACCCTCGGTATCGCATACGTTATCGAGTCTTACGGTATAATCACCAACAAGACACTTCTTGAGAAGGCAGGTTACAAGGTTGAGGACATCGACAGCTTCGCAAAGCTTAAGGAAGTGGCAGATGACATCCAGGCAAGAAAGGATGAGATCGGCGTAAAGGGAGCCTTCGCTTCCACAGGTATGGACGGTTCATCCGACTGGAGATTCAAGACCCACCTTGCAAACCTTCCCATCTACTATGAGTATCAGAAGGACGGCATCGGTTCTACCGACGCTATCAGAGGCGATTATCTTGATCAGTACAAGGCAGTATTCGATCTTTACATTACCGATTCAACCTGCGATCCCAAGGAACTGGCAGCAAAGACCGGCGACGATGCAAGAGCTGAGTTCGTAAACGGCGAGGCAGTGTTCTATCAGAACGGTTCCTGGGAGTACGGTTCTCTTTCAGAGACCTTCTCAGATGACGAGCTGGCTATGATCCCCATCTACTTCGGTGTTGACGATGCAAATCAGGGACTTTGCACCGGTACCGAGAACTTCTGGTGTGTAAACAAAGAGGCTTCCGAGGAAGATATCCAGGCTACTCTCGACTTCATCTACTGGTGCGTGACCAGCGACGAAGGCACCAAGTGCATGGGCGAAGATATGGGATTTGTAATTCCTTTCAAGAAGGCAGTTGAATCCAAGAACGTATTTGTAAAACAGGATAACGAGATCACCGCTTCAGGCAAGACTCCCGTTTCATGGAACTTCCCTACAATGCCCTCCGAGAACTGGAAGAACGGCGTAGGTTCCGCACTTACCGCATACGCAGCAGGTACAGGTGACTGGAACGGCGTTGTTACCGCATTCGTAGACGGCTGGAAGACAGAGTACGCTCTTTCCGCACAGTAAATCAGTCATCCGGGTTTATCCCGGTGACATCGAACAATGTACAGCATTGTGAGACATAAAAAAAACGCAATACCGGGCTGTCACATGGCAGTCGGCAGTCCGGTATTGCAGTCTGAATCTTAAGGAAACGGTTTGCCGGTCACGGTAAACAGTAAGGATAACAGGAGAATTATTATGATAGGTAAAATGACCAAAAGGTATTGGCCGGTATTCATCCTTCCGACGCTGGCGGCCTTTCTTATAGGATTTTTGTGGCCCTTTGTCTGGGGCATATATCTCTCGTTTTGTAAGTTCACAACCGTAAAGAACGTTAAGTTCGTCGGGATCGAAAACTACAAAAATATTTTCATTGACAATACTTTCACCCACGCTTTCGGGTACACTCTGCTTTTCACCATAGTTTCCTCCATACTGATCAATCTGCTTGCCTTTACCGTGGCACTGCTTCTGACCAAGGGCCTGAAGGGAACCAACATTTTCAGAACAGTATTCTTTATGCCCAACCTCATTGGAGGTATCGTGCTTGGTTATATCTGGCAGACCATTTTGAACGGTCTTTTGTCCATCATGGGACAGCCGCTCTTACAGCTTTCCGAAAAGAACGGCTTCTGGGGTATGATAATTCTGCTCTGCTGGCAGCAGATAGGCTATATGATGATCATCTACATTGCCGGTCTCAACAACATCTCCCCGGATTACATCGAGGCAGCAAAGATCGACGGAGCAAACAGCTGGCAGACGCTGTTTCGCATCAAGCTTCCCATGATCATGCCTTCCATCACCATATGTACATTCCTCACACTGACAAACGGTTTTAAAATGTTCGACCAGAACGTTTCCCTCACCGCAGGTGAACCTGCCAAGAATTCACAGCTTCTGGCCCTCAACATCTACGATACATTCTATGCAAGAAGCGGACCCCAGTGGAAGGGAATAGGACAGTCAAAGGCTGTACTGTTTTTCCTGGTAGTTGTAGTGATCTCACTGTTCCAGCTTAGGTTCACCCGTTCAAAGGAGGTGCAGGAATAATGAAAAAAGTAAAGCGCGGCCTGTTGACGGTTTTATTATCGCTCATCTCCCTTGTGTGGATCTATCCGATATTCAACATAGTGATCAACTCCTTAAAGCAGAACAGGTTCATCACCACCACCGGTGTGTTTGACCTGCCCGGCAGTCAGTCATTTGCAGGGATCTCCAACTATGTGGAAAGCATCACGGGAATGGAATTCCTGAAATCCTTCGGATACTCGCTCGTTATAACGGTATCTTCGGTATGCCTTATAATGCTCTGCTGCTCCATGGCGGCATGGTACGTTGTCAGAGTGAACAGCCTCTTTGCTAAAGTATTCTATTATCTTTGCATCTTCAGCATGGTGGTTCCTTTCCAGATGGTAATGTTCACCCTCGCAACCACAGCAGACAAGCTCCACTTAAATACGCCCTTTAACATCTGTATCATCTACCTCGGTTTTGGTGCAGGTCTGGCGGTATTCATGTTTTCCGGCTTCGTTCGTTCCATCCCTCTTGAGATCGAAGAAGCGGCCATGATCGACGGATGCAGCCCGCTGCAGACCTATTTTCATATAATCATACCGATCCTGAAGCCCACCATGATCTCTACCGCAATCCTTGAGACCATGTGGGTGTGGAATGATTACCTCTT
>JAFYAD010000187.1 GCA_017540915.1 Lachnospiraceae bacterium | reverse complement strand
TCATGGAGCAGAGCTACGGCCTCAAGATACCTTACAAGATGCGTGCCGATCTCGGTTACACGGTCAAAGATGCTTCGGACAAGGCACATGCAGAGCTTAATGCGGCACAGATCTACGACATTTTCCTGAAGAGATATCAGAATTACACACCGGTGTTTGATGTTAAGGGATGTCATTTCCGTCAGGAAAATAACGGTTATACCGCTACAGTGAATATCGTGGAAGGAGAAACCAAGACACTGGTGGAATCCTTCGGAAACGGTCGTCTTGACGCTGTATCCAATACATTTAAGGAAAAGTTCGGCAAATCATTCCAGGTTATGTGCTATGAGGAGCATGCCTTAAATGACGGTTCGGATTCCAGCGCCATAGCTTATGTGGGTATACAGAATGATGCCGGTAAGCAGTTCTTTGGCATAGGCATAGATCCGGATATCATCCGTGCATCCATCGATGCTTTGATCGCGGCCATGAACCGTCTGCTGGAGGAAGGCTGATATTTCGCGGAAAAACATTGATAACAGGCAGTAAATTTACAGTCGCCGCTTATGTGGCGACTGTTTATCGACAGATTTTGGGGGATATGTTTCATGGATAAAAGAGGACGCTGCAGATCTATTATTTGCGCAGCTTTTCTTATGATCTTTATATTGGCGGGGGTCGGACTTAAGGAAACCAGGGCGGATGTCGCGCTGGATAAGACGACAGCTACCGTGGGAGTAGGGAAAAAGGTTGGCTTTTCGATTTTGGGAACCACCAAAAAAGTGAAATGGAAGAGTTCGGATCCGACCATAGCCAAGGTCTCCAAGAAGGGTGTAGTTAAAGGTATCAGTTCCGGCAATGCCAGGATCACGGCGATGGTCGGCAAGAAAAGCTTTACCGCAAAAGTCAAGGTCAGAACCTTTCTGATAAGCGACAGCAAGGTTGACGTGACCGGCGACAAGACAGTTACCCTGACTCTTTTGACGGATGACGGCAGCATAAGATCGAAGGTTGCCGATTCGGATATCTGTTCTGTGATGCTGGGGGATTGGATAGGCGATGATCTTGCGGTTAAAGTAGTACCTAAAAAGGTAGGATCGACAAAGGTTGTTTTTTCCAATACGATGAATAACGAAACCTGTGTATTGAAGGTTAAGGTAAAATCAGTGCCTGTTGTAGCCAGCATCGATGAGCCGGTGATATCTACGGGCGCCAGGTATTTTATACCGAATGAAAACAGTATGAGTGTCAGCTTCTCTTTGAGCGGCGCTTCAAACGACTGTAATGTGGAGATATATTCGGAGAGCGGTCTGCTGTTAAAGACTATCTATGTTGGCAGCGTGCAGGCAAATACAGCAGTTACGGTAAACTGGGACGGCACGGATAATGCAGGTAATCCTTTTGATGGAAGATATACGGTTGGAGTCACTGCAACAGGAGTAAAAGAGAGGCTGGAAGACTATTACCGTATCATGCAGGCTTCTCCCTTTAAGGGCGGTGACGGAAGCGCTGAAAATCCGTTCAGGTTCGGAACGGCAGCGGAATTGTCGCTGATACCGCAGTATGATGATGAAGGAATCTACTTCAGGCAGTATGCGGATATAGATTTAAATGGTAATTCGGAAATAGGAGAGCTCTTTCCGACTGCGGCAGGGCTTAAAGGTACAGTCAGCGGTACAGTGGGTGCTCAGAGGTTTTCGATCGCTAATTATATGTCGTCGAAGCCGCTCTTCGGTTATATCGGAGAGACCGGATGCGTATCGGGTATAACTCTTTCGGATGCGCTGATAAGCGGAGGAGGAGCGACTCTTGCAGTGCATAATTACGGTGTTATCGAAAATTGCATTGTCGATGCCGCCATCAGTATTACCAAGACAAACAACCTTAAGGGTGGCCTGATAGCTACTACCAATTATGGTAGTATCACGGGATGTGACTGTTCCGGAGATATCAGGATGACGCTCAGTTCTCTTTTATCCATTGTGACGGCGAGGGTTGGAGGAGTCGTGGCTGAAAATAACGGTCAGATCTACAGATGCACTGCCAAGGTGGACATGAATGTCAGCATCAGCATGTCATCGACGGCAGAGAGCGGATCTTTTGCCTATGTCGGAGGAATTGCGGGAGAAAATCCGGAAGGAGCCGTAATATCCGAGGCAACCTATAACGGTAAGCTCACCGTCAACGTGGGAACGGATGAAAATTCGCCCACATCATACGTCGGCGGTGTGTGCGGCGTGAATAACGGCATCACAAGCGGATGCGGTTTCAGTTGTTATGATGAAAACATTAAAGAGGTAGGATACGGAGCCGGAATCAGCAGTTGATAAAGGGAGGCGCATAATGAATTATTTATCCGCGTCGCTTTTGGCGGCGGATTTTGCGAAACTGGGAGAACAGATACAGGAAGTTGATAAAGCAGGCGCTCACTACATTCATTATGATGTTATGGATGGATGTTTTGTGCCTAATATTTCCATGGGAATACCAGTGTTGAGTTCGATTAGAAAATGCACAGACAAGATTCTCGATGTACATTTGATGATAGAGGATCCGGCCAGGTATATTGGGGATTTTGCAGAGGCAGGGGCGGACATCATCACGGTACATGCTGAGGCAGCAACACATTTGGATCAGGTCATACGCAGTATCAAAGCACTTGGACTTAAGGCGGGAGTAGCCCTGAATCCGGCCACCCCCGTGAACGTGGTGGAGAATATCCTGCAGATGGCGGATATGATATTGATCATGACGGTTAATCCCGGTTTTGGCGGTCAGAAACTCATAGATTATACACTGGACAAGATCACTGTTTTAAGAGAGATGATCAGTGATAAAGGTCTTAATACCGACATAGAGGTGGACGGCGGAGTCACCGTGGACAATGTTGATAAGGTGCTGAAGGCCGGGGCCAATGTTATTGTCAGTGGAAGCAGTGTTTTTAAGGGAAATGCGACAGAGAATACAAAGCGTTTTTTGGAGAAACTGGGCAGAAACTGTTAAAATGGCGGTTGAATATGGGACGGATCTGTGATATATTACAGATTCGGCGATGCACTGTTTGCATAGGTCGAAATATCGATTGGATATAACATAGAAAATGGATAATTTGGAAAGTACGGAAAATACACAATACGGTGATAATACGGTAAAAACAACGGCGGATCCGGGCGGTGATTTAACGCAGACCGGGAGCAAGGCTTCAGATATCAGGAAGGACGTTATCCGTGAAATATTAAGCTGGGTTGAGGTGATCGTGGCAGCTTTTCTTTTGTCATTGTTTGTCACGAAGGTCATACTCATCAACGCTACTGTACCGTCGGGGTCCATGGAGAATCTTATCCAACCCGGGGACAGGCTCTTTGGCTTCAGATTATCGTATACTTTTTCGGAGCCGGAGAGGTTCGATGTTGTGATATTCAAATATCCGGTGGCTGCGACGGATCACTACATCAAGCGAATTATCGGTCTTCCGGGTGAGCATGTGGAGATCGACAACGGAAAGATATATATAGACGGTTCGGATATACCCTTAAAGGAAGATTATCTTCCCGAAAAATGGAAACATGACAATGATGGTTATGATTTCCATGTTCCGGAGGGCTGCTATCTCTGCCTCGGTGATAACCGCAATATTTCTCTTGACGCAAGATTCTGGGCAGAGGAGGCTGTTGAGGCGGGGCTTGCGCCGTCGGTGGCAGAGGCTGAGGAATATACGTATGTAAAAAAATCCCAGATTCTGGGTAAGGCAGTGATAAAATATTGGCCGAAGATAGTGCTGCTCAGCAATTACCGGGAGTAGGGCTGTCACTTTGCGGATATGGTGAAACTGGCAGACACGCAAGATTTAGGTTCTTGTGCCGAAAGGCGTGCAGGTTCAAGTCCTGTTATCCGCATTTTGCCAAAGTTTCAAACCTAGTAGGATACGGTCTCTTGTGCCGAGAGGCGTGCAGGTTCAAGTCCTGTTATCCGCATTTGCTAAAAAACAAACCTAGCAGGATGCGGTCTCTTGTGCCGATAAGTAATGAAGGTATAAGTTCTGTTATCCACATTGATATATACGTTTGTCTTTTGATCATTTACAAGGAGTTTTTTAATATGGCAGGAACAGATATAGGTATCGATCTTGGTACCGCGAGCATTTTGGTATATGTAAACGGGAAGGGAGTTGTGTTAAAAGAGCCATCAGTGGTAGCTTTTGACCGCACTTCAAATAAGATAGTGGCGATAGGGGAGGATGCGAGGCTCATGCTGGGGCGTACTCCCGGAAACATCGTGGCAGTGCGTCCTTTGAGACAGGGTGTTATCTCGGATTACACGGTCACTGAAAAGATGATCCAGTATTTCATTCAGAAATCGGTGGGAAGAAGATCCCTGAGAAAACCGCGTATAGCAGTATGCGTGCCCAGCGGCGTTACGGAAGTTGAGAAAAAGGCTGTTGAGGATGCCACATACGAGGCTGGAGCCAGGGAAGTCCAGATCATAGAGGAACCGATAGCGGCAGCTATAGGCGCGGGCATTGATATTTCAAAGCCCTGCGGCAATATGATAGTGGATATTGGCGGCGGCACGGCAGATATAGCGGTGATCTCTCTGGGAGGCTCTGTTGTCAGCGCCTCGGTCAAGATAGCCGGAGATGACTTTGACGACGCTATCGTGCGTTACATGAGAAAAAAACATAATCTTCTGATAGGTGAGAGAACCGCGGAGGATGTCAAGATTAAGATCGGAACCTGTTTTCCGCTGGCAGAGAACCTTGAGATGGATGTCAGGGGAAGGAACCTTGTGACGGGACTTCCAAAGACGGTTACAGTTACAAGTGATGAGACAGAGGAGGCTTTGCGCGAGGCTACGGGACGCATTATAGAGGCGATACATGGCGTTCTGGAAAAGACCCCGCCGGAGCTGGCGGCGGATGTGGCTGAGAGAGGCGTGGTCCTGACGGGAGGAGGAGCGCTTTTGAGAGGCCTTGAGGAACTCATAAGCGACCGTACCGGCATCAATTGCATGACGGCGGAGGATGCAATGCAGTGCGTTGCCATAGGAACAGGACGATTCGTTGATTTTCTGGCAGGGAAACGCGGAGAGTAAAATATACAGATCATATTACAGCAGCTGTCTTTTGACGGTTGCTGTTTTTCTATGAGACGGGCACAGACGGTCGTATCTTCATGAAAAAAGATGTTGTCTTTTGCATAACGAAAATATAAAATATGATATGTAAAGATTACTGCAAAAAAGCCGATAAAAAAAGTGAGGATGTTTAACCTCATCTCAGAAGAGGATAAAAAACCGCAGGGACGCGGTTTTATGGCATACAGGGATGTATTTTTGCAGGTACTGCGGAGGTACATTTTATGCTGAAAGGTTTATACACAGGCTGGACCGGCATGGTAAACGAGATGAACCGTCTCGATGTCATGACCAATAATCTGGCCAACGCCGATACCAACGGATATAAAAAGGAAGCGGCGACAGCCCAGTCGTTTGACGACCGCCTGGCTGTGAAGATCAAGGATCAGTCTACACACGGGCTTCACAGGCATTTGGGCGATGCGAATCTGGGCGTTAAGATCGGAGAGACATATACGGATTGGAGCCAGGGCAGTTTTCAGGTCACGGACAGCCAGTATGACGTGGCATTGGACGGTAATGGCTTTTTTGCCGTGTCCTACACATCCAAGCAGGGTGAGACAAACTGTATGTATACAAGAGACGGCGCATTTTCAGTTACCAGGGAGGGTTTTCTGGTGACCAAGGACGGAGATTACATACTCAACATGAACGGCGCCATGAATGGAGACCCTTCGGAAGCCAATTACATAAGATTGGATCCGAACCAGCCTTTTAAGATCGATCAGAAAGGTTATATTACTCAGGATGGAGAGAACGTTGCACAGCTCGGAATAGCCGATTTCGAGAATTATGATTTCCTCTCCAAATACGGGGAAAACCTGTATCTGCCTGTTGACGGTGCGACCGTCATCGAGTCGGGGGCAAAGGTCGAGCAGGGATATATCGAAGCGTCAAATGTGAATGTCGTGACGGAGATGGTCAGTATGATCACGATACAGAGAGCGTATGATGCTAATCAGAGGGTAATACGTACAATGGATTCCATGGCAGACAGCGCAGTGAATACTGTGGGCAGGATTTAACAGTAAAGGAAAAGGTAAAAGCCTATGATGAGAGCACTTTGGAGCGCAGCAAGCGGAATGCTGGCTCAGCAGACTAATGTAGATACAATATCCAATAACATAGCAAACGTTAATACAGTGGGTTTCCGTTCGGATAAGGCGGAATTCAAATCCCTGCTGTATCAGAACCTTCAGGCAAAGACCACGACGGCAAACGGGGAGCAGAAACCCATAGCTGCCCAGGTAGGACTGGGAACCAGAGTTGCCTCGATAACATCAAGTTTTTCACAGGGTGAGCTGACGGCCAGCGACAGCAATACTGCATTCGCCATCGAGGGTGACGGTATGTTTTCCGTCAGGGGACTTGATAATGAAATGTATTTTACCAGAAACGGAGATTTTTGCTGGGCATTGGGACAGAACGGACTTCAATTGTCTTCTTCAGAAGGCTATGCGGTTTTGGATACCACAGGAAATCCCATTGTGTTGCCGGAGGGAGTGGATGCCAATAATGTTATGGTCTCGAGTCACGGGGAGATAGGTTACAGGGATGCCGAGGGCAATTACAACGATCTCAACATGACTATAGGAACATGGCAGTTCAATAATCCCGCGGGTCTGAAAAATATTTCCGGAACGTATTTTACAGAGACGGATGCCAGCGGAGAACCGCTTAATGAATGGACTAATCCTCAGCTCAAGAGAAGTTCGGTTCATCAGGGGTATCTGGAGTCCTCAAATGTCAATGTTGCGGATGAGATGGTCAATATGATCATAGCACAGCGCGCGTATGAGCTTAATTCGAAGGCTATACAGACAGCAGATGCTATGCTGGGAACGGCAAATCAGCTGAAGAGCTGATAAAAAAGGTTGAGCATGCCGGGGCAGAGAGATGTCCGGCCATAATGCAGTGAAAGGAGGAATACCATGGCTATAGATTTTGATTCTTCTTACATACAGTCACTGTCTGCACAGACGAGAGCGGCGTCTGCGGCGGAAAACGTCAGCGGAAGTCTTTCTTCGATGGGTAAGACCGCTTCCAGAGCAGAGATGGAAGATGCTGTAAAGCAGTTTGAGAAATATTTTGTGGAAAAAATGCTGGAGACGGTTGAGGACAGCATGAAGAGTGATGAGGAAGGGACGGACAACTCCGTATCCAAACTGACGGATTACTTTATGTCCACCCTGAATTCCAAACTTGCAGATGAGCTTATAGAACAGAGCGGTGGAAGGTTTACTGCCGAGATGGTGGAGCAGATGGCCAGAAACATAGGTATATCTCCGGTGGATGCCGAGGCGGTGGACGGAGAAGTCATCAGGGAAGAGGAGACACGGATCAATGAAGTAGAAGGCATACAGGATGTGGGGATCCGGCTGGATATCTGACGAATATCAAAGGGTTTGTAAGAAAGCTGCGTATATGTTATGATATATGCAGCTATTTTGTTGTAAATAATTTTTGAGCGGAAACACAGAGAAAACACAAGGTGCATAAGGAATATGGAAAACATACACGGCAGTGTAAACAGAATATTGTTTCGGAATGAGGAGAACGGCTACACTGTCGCTACGATAGACATAGACGAGGGCGAGCTCACAGTTGTCGGCATAATGCCCGGGCTTTCCGAGGGACTGTTTGCGGATTTCTGCGGAGAGATGGTGGAACATGCCAGTTATGGTGAGCAATTCAAGGTCAGCTCTTACTCGGAGAGGGAACCGGAGGATGCCGAATCAATAGAAAGGTATCTGGCCGGCGGAGCCATAAAGGGTGTGGGACCGGCGCTGGCAGCGCGGATCGTCAAAAAATTCGGTGATGAGACCTTTCGGATCATAGATGAGGAGCCCGAGAGGCTGGCAGAGATAAAAGGCATCAGCGAAAAAAAAGCCATGGAGATCGCACAGAATGCAGAGGAAAAGCGGTCTGTCAGACGAGCCATGACTTTTCTGCAAAAGTATTCGATTTCCATGAATCTTTCGGTGAAGATATATGAATTCTACGGAGACAGGCTGTATGATATCATGAAAAATAATCCTTACAGGCTTGCCGAAGATATTAAGGGAGTGGGATTCAGGATCGCCGATAATATCGCTATGTCCGCAGGTTTGCCGCCATACTCCGGGGAAAGGGTAAAATGCGGAATTTTATACTGCCTCTCCGAAGCTTCCTCGGAAGGGCATACATATCTGCCTTACAGGTTGCTGACGGAAAGGGCCATGAGTCTTATGAATGTCTCGGAGGAGCTGGCGGAACACGGTATAATGGAACTTTCCGTGGACAGGCGCATCATCATCAAAAAGACAGCCGAGATGAAGCAGGTGTTTTTAGCGGGCGTTTACAAGGTGGAGAGCTCTTCCGCATATATGCTCAACTGCCTCAATGTTGACCGAAAACCCGATCCAAAGAACGTTGAGCTCATAATCGGTGAGATTATGAAAAATACCGATATCGAACTTGCGGAAAAACAAAAAGATGCAATACGTCTGGCAGCTGCCAAGGGGGTTTTGGTCATAACCGGAGGTCCGGGTACCGGAAAGACTACAACACTGAATTCCATTATAGAATACCTTGAGATAGAAGGCAGGGAGTATGCTTTGTGCGCTCCCACAGGCAGAGCCGCAAAGCGCATGAAGGAGACCACCGGAAGGGAAGCCTCCACCATACACAGGCTGTTGGAACAGACCGGTGGCGTGGAAGATGATGAGGTTTTCATGGGGCGTGACGAGGACAATCCGCTTGATGCAGAGTATATAATAGTGGATGAGATGTCAATGGTGGACATATTTCTCATGAATTCTCTTTTGCGGGCTGTCAGAAGCGGCACGTCGTTGATATTAGTGGGAGATGTGGACCAGCTTCCCAGCGTGGGTCCGGGCACGGTATTGTCCGATATCATATCCAGCGGCAGATTTACGGTTGTGGAACTGAATGAGATTTTCAGACAGGCCGGAGAGAGCGATATAGTGGTGAACGCCCATAAGATCAATAAAGGTGAACATGTAATCTGCGACAATAAGTCCAGGGATTTCTTCTTTTTGGAGAGAGGTGATACGGAGACCGTGACCAGGGTCGTGATGGATCTGATCACCAGAAAACTTCCGCCGCAGTTTGGATGTGATCCTTTTGATATACAGGTGCTGGTTCCCACCAGAAAAGGAGCGCTTGGAGTCGAAAATCTCAATAACAGACTTCAGGAGGTGCTCAATCCCCCCGATGCTTCCAAAGCGGAGGTTGTGCGTTTCGCCGGAGGCGTTTTCAGAGAGGGCGATAAGGTGATGCAGATCAAGAATAATTACCAGTTGGAGTGGGAAGTCAGGGGGAGGCTGAATATCGCTACGGACAGCGGCATGGGAGTGTTCAACGGCGATGTGGGACTGATCCGTATCATTGATACCTTTATGGAGACCATGACCGTGGAGTTCGACGACGGGCATCTGGTTGAATATCCCCTGAAGCAGATTGAGGAGCTGGAGCTTGCTTACGCAGTCACAATACACAAATCCCAGGGGTCGGAGTACCCGGTGGTGATAATCCCCCTGTTGAAAGGACCATCGGTTCTGCTAAACCGGAACCTTTTGTACACTGCGGTTACCAGAGCAAAAAAATGCGTTACCTTAGTGGGAAGCCGCAGCGTTTTCGACGATATGATCGAAAATGACAGGCAGGATAAAAGATACTGTGCCTTCCGGGACAGAATACTGGAGACGTCCGATATATGACAGATAAGACGAAAAAAGGTCTGAAAAGGCTGAAAAAAATCATTTTCCCGGATAAATGCCCAATATGCGGAACCGTCAGACCCCAGTGGTTTTCAGAACTGTCGGGGGAAGAGGGGACAGGAGCGCTGTGCCCGGGCTGCAGAGGCAGGATAAAGCATGTAAAAGAGCCGTTGTGTAAAAAATGTGGCAGAAGCCTGACAAGCGATGAACGTGAGTATTGTTCCGATTGCGAAAAATATGAGCACAACTTTGCCGAGGGCAGATCGATATTTGAGTATGACGGTGACATGAAATCGCTTGTTTACCGGTTCAAGTATTCCAACAGGCGGGATTTTGCGGAATTATTTGTGGCAGAGATGGGCCGGGACTGCAGAAACTGGCTGGAGAGCAAAGAAATTGACATGGTGGTGCCGATACCGC
>JAFYAD010000186.1 GCA_017540915.1 Lachnospiraceae bacterium | reverse complement strand
GGAGCTGACCCAGGCATGCACATATTGAAGATATGAGCATCAACAGTATTCCTTTTCGTAAATCAGGAGTTACAATCATGAATAATGTCCTTACTTGTACTTCTCACAGCTGTCTTATAGTTTATTCCGGAACGATCACATACATTTGATCATGCCTCATCTGCTTAATGGTCTGTTAATGATAACCCTTGTTTATCTTTGTTACTGTCTTCGGCTGATGCCGCAAGCCGGTTCCGCAAGGGTCTGCGCCTTCTGTGTTTCTGCCTCAGGATCGGATAATACATCCGCATATTCAGGATGCTTTGCAAACCACTTAATGGAATAAGAACATGAAAGCTCTGCCTTGATCCCGTCTTTTCGAAGCTGATCGACCGCAGCCTTTGTCAGCTCTCCCGCGATCCCGCGTCCCGAATATGCATCTTTCACTATCGTATGTTCAAAACTCACAACACCGGGTCTAACCTCGGGATGATCGATATATCCGACCATTGTCCCATCCTCTTCTTCCAGCCAGGATCTCTCTTTGCTCGTTTGAAATATCATAAATTATACCATCCCTTTCGAAACTGTAACCTTTTGTTTGCTTTCTGTTTTTTTCTCGCCGTTATTATTATGTTCCTCCATATATTTAGTCTTGTTTTAACTTGCAGATAATATCAATATTTGCAGCAAATTGTTTTTGCCTAGAAAAAACGCTCTTTCACTTCATCCACAGGCATATCACAACCCGTAAAAAACTTAAATGCGGCAACTCCCTGCCACAGCAGCATTCCCTTTCCACCGATACATTTGCAGCCGCAGCTTTCGGCATCTCTTAACATCTTTGTGATCTCCGGGTTATAAACTGCATCACACACCACAAGCCCCGGGCGGAATGCGGACAGATCTTTCACCACGCTCATATCCGCAAGATCAGGTTTCATACCTACTACAGTAGCATTGACAAAGATATCTGAACTGTTTGCCTCCGCCGTCATATTATCCGTATCATCAATATCGAAAACATTCACTATC
This sequence comes from Lachnospiraceae bacterium, assembly GCA_017540915.1. The sequence continues at coordinate 1,626 of JAFYAD010000186.1, read as the reverse complement.
ACGCCCGGAACGGCATTTTTTATCTTTTCGGCGGTTTGGATCGTCCTCTCAAAAAATGCATCCTTCTTATTAAATATGGAAATCTCTCTTGCACCGTCAAGTGCACACTGTACCTGAATGGCAGTAGCAGCTCCTCCGCCTCCGCAGACAACGATTTTTTTTCCGCTGACATCAACGCCTTCGCTCTTTAAGTTATTCACAAAGCCCTCTCCGTCAGTGATATGACCTGTGAGATGCCCGTTTTCATTCAGAATGGTGTTAATAGCGCCTATGATCTTCGCAGCGGGCGTGAGCTCATCCATATATTTGGCTGCTTCGGTCTTGTCAGGCATAGTGACGTTTCCGCCCCTCATATTGAAAAGTCTCATGGCCGAGATGGCTTCGGCAACCTGATCTTCCTTTACATCTAACGCCACATATACGTAATCAAGTCCGAGTTTATCAAAGCTGTAATTGTACATGGCAGGCGAACCTGAATGCGAGACAGGCGAGCCGATCAGCGCCATAAGACCGGTTTTACCGGTAATCCTGGATTCCATAATATACTCCCTTCTGTAACTTTAAGTGCTGCAATGCAGCAACTCCTCTTAAAACCCCGTCGATTCAGACAGGACACTTTGTGTATTTTACATCAAAACGATATTGTATGCAACAAATAACAAACCGGGATCACAGATTAACTGCCCTCCCGGGGCACGCTTCGACTACATATCCTCCATGGATTGTCTGCCCCTGAACTGATCCGGGAGAATAGCATCTTTCATGATATCCTTGGTGCTTTTTTTCTTGAAATCATCAGCCTGTATAAGACCAACATTCATAAGACTCATTCGGGTTCCTATCTCATGAGGGTTGGCACTTGTGGCAGCAACATCGAAGGTTGTGGCGAGAACTCCCTTTCCGATAGTACCTCCCAGATTGTATGCCAGGCTTTTTATCTCATAAACATCCCTCGGATCCGGTTTTCGCATCTTGCAGGATATGAGGATAGGCTCAGAATGATGCATCAGGACAACGTCAATCTCATTATCCACGGTATCTTTTCCGTCGTATCCAACCCAATCGATGACTACACCGAAATGGACTCTGGAATAATATCTTTTTAAATGAATGTAAACATACAGTTCAAGCCATATCCCGAATATTCCCAGATAGCTTCTGGACTGTTTGGATGTGAACTGGTATGTGTTACCGCTCTTATTTTCAAGGAAACCATACTGCACAAATTTGCGCAGCAACGGCTTCACATCATATTCTTTTTCATTATATACGCATTTTTCGGGAACGGTGACGCTCATCCTCTGATTGGAGATATGATTGCCGAGAAATTTCTGCAGCGCGTGCCAGCTCATGAGATCCTCAAATGTAGCCTCCGCCATCTTTAAGATGTTGTCATACATCAGCGGATCCGGCTCCATGTGAGAATTATTGAGCTGTTTGGCACCAAGGCACATAAGGTACTCATCCAGGGTGAGTTCCACCGCATCGGACAGTACCCGCAGGTCGATGGCGGATATTATCTTCCGCTCCTTACGGTTCAGATATACCGCCGTCAGCTCGTACTGTTTTGCAACATAGAAGCCTGCCGCCGTCATAAGCTCATCTCCACCTGTCAGATCCATGTAT
>JAFYAD010000185.1 GCA_017540915.1 Lachnospiraceae bacterium | reverse complement strand
CAGTATCCGTCAAAATTATCCTCAAAGGATCCTGTCTCCCAGTCGCTGTAGACATCGGTAGTCTCTCCCAGCTCCATCATGGCTGCGCCATCCTCGGTTATCTCGTACACCAGGGCGCTGACTGATGCTGTATATTCATATCCTTCGTCATCCAAAACAAAGCTGTAATATCCGTTATCATTGATAGCAGGTTCCTGCTCAAAGGTGATATACGGACTTTCTCCCGTGACCTCATAGTCATCCATGTAGTCCCAGTAATCATCTTCCTCGAAATCGAATAACCCCCAGAACCAGTCGCCATCCTCGTCAAACCAGCTGTCGTCATCGTATTCCTCGTCCTCCAGAAGGCCTGCACCGCTCTGGTTCTTGCGATCTATGAATGAAAGATAATACGGACTGGGGCATATCTCAGTGAAAATACTGAGTTCTTCTGAACCCTCGATACTCAGCGGATAGTATGCGGAGAGTCCCGAAGCTTTTTTGTGTGCAGAACCGCTGACCTTATATACGACAGCTTTCTCAAGCGCCTTGAGAGCAGCATCCGCACCGCTCGCATAATCTCTGCATGCAGAGATTATACCTCCGAGGTCCACCATGTTGGTATATCCCTCGGATTTATTATTTCCTCCGAAGTTATCCGCAGCCGTTATACCACGGATCATCTCCGTGAGCTTTGACTGATCCTCGCCCGCTTCATACATTCCTTTTGCAAAATCATTGAAGCTTACGAGAAGATCATCCACCTTTGCAAGATCTATGACCGAAAGAGTTGTGAGATCATCATCATCCATCGCCTTACATGCTGCCAGGAAGCTGTCACATACAACCTTTCCCAGATCAGCACCGTCAGCCTTGGGATTTTTGCCCAGGAATTTACCGATGGCGCTGTAATCCCAGCCGCTGCCGGGCTCCAGCTCCTCTGAGCCGTACATATAGTTCGCATAAGTTGCCAGAATGTTCGCACATTCGATTGTACCCATCAGGCATGCATCAAAGCCCACAAAGTCAAACTTTCTGCCTGTCTTTTTGAAGTTTGCATTGAAAGCTTCGTCAAGTTCTTTCAGACTCAGGGAATCATTATCTTTGGTCTCATCGAAGCAAACGCCTGTAATGCTGCCGCCTCCGTGATTCCAGAGTATCACTCCCATATGCTCGGAATTGTAGTTGGCTGTTCCCCATTTCAGGAAATCAGCAAGTGTCCCTGATTTACCCATATTGGCCAGGGATTGTTTGTCCACCAGCTGTATATCGCCGTCAGACACCACATACCGCTGTATCTTATTGCTTTTGATCAGGTCGTTATTCCACGTTCTCGTACCACCGGTCTGAACCACAAAACGAACGTTATCACCGGCACCGCAATCCAGCATTTCATTCAGATCATCGGTACCCATTCCGCCGTCCGATTCGAGATCGGTTCCGCAGAGATATACGAAAACAGTCCAGACACCTTTATCACCAATATCTGCCTTTCTTGAACCGGAAGCTCTGGTAATGTTAAGCTTTCCGGTATCACGGCTGACATTAAGCGAAAGACCTCTTGTCATGTCACTGTCTTCACCGATCTCACCGTCTGTCTCATCGACCGAAGCCTCATCTGCGGAAGCAGTCTGACTGTCTCCGTCGCCTTTATCTTCTGTCTTTTCACCATCGTATGAATCGTCACCTGTCTCCTCAGTCACTTCCTCATCCCAGTCGTCCATGCAGCCCGTAAATCCAAATGCAAGAGTAAATGCCAGCGCGAGCGCAATAAACTTTCTTTTCATACCTTTTCTCCTTATGACTAACAACCACAATCCTGCCCGGTATTACATCATGGTATAAAGATTTCTCTTATCTATTACCCTCTTGGCCTTGCCCTCACTTCTCTGGATGGTCTCCGGCTCTAAGATATTGACTTCAACCTTTATACCCAGCATATTCTTCAAGCCTGCTACGATCTGTGCCGTCGCCTTTGAAACATCATACGAAGGATCGGCAGCCATGGCCGGAGTCTTCTCAACATTGAGTTCAATGGAATCCTTATTGTTCTCCCTGTCTACCACAATGAGATAATTCGCCTGATAACCCAGAGTGAAAAGTACCTGCTCTATCTGTGACGGCCAAACATTAACGCCTTTTACCACCATCATGTCATCGGAACGTCCCATGATCTTTGACATTCTCATGTGAGTTCTTCCGCATGCACATTTTTCCTTGGTGAGACGGCAGAGATCTCTCGTCCTGTAACGAAGCAACGGAAATGCCTTCTTGGTGATAGCCGTGAACACAAGCTCTCCCACTTCTCCCTCGGGAAGCGGTTCTCCTGTCTTCGGGTTGATGATCTCGGCTATAAAGTGATCCTCCTGGATATGCATACCGTTCTGCTCACCACACTCAAATGAAACGCCGGGGCCCGCCATCTCTGTCAGGCCATAGATATCATGCGCCTTGATACCCAGTGTTTTCTCTATGTCGGCTCTCATCTCCTCTGTCCAGGGCTCAGCGCCGAAGATACCTGCTTTCAGCTTAAGCTTATCCTTTACACCTCTCTTTACTATCGCCTCGCCCAAAGCTGCGGCGTAAGACGGTGTACAGCACAGGATGGTGGAACCGAGGTCCTGCATGAACTGGATCTGTCTCTCGGTATTGCCCGAAGACATGGGCAATGTCAGAGATCCCAACAGATGCGATCCGCCGTGCAGACCGGGACCGCCTGTAAAAAGGCCATAACCATAGCAGACATGTACCACGTCATCCTTTGAGGCACCTGCTGCCACAAGCGCTCTGGCGCAGCACTCATCCCAAACATGAAGGTCATCCTGTGTATAGAAAGCCACCACGCGTCTGCCGGTGGTTCCGCTGGTGGAATGGATGCGGACTACCTCAGACATGGGCACACCCAGGAAACCATAAGGATATTGATCTCTCAGCTCATCCTTTTCAATGAAGGGTAGCTTGTGAAGATCTTCAATACCTTTGATATCTTCCGGTTTTACCCCGGCATCATCCATCTTCTGTCTGTAATACGCAACGTTTTCGTATACGTGTTTTACCTGCTCGACCAGGCGCTCGCTCTGAAGCTTCTCGATCTTCTCACGAGACATGGTCTCGATCTCAGGCTGGAAGTACTTTTCTGACATTTTTCTCTCCTTCTCATTTTCACTAACTAAACTTCTCTTTTTTATTATTAGCCGGATGAACGCTGTCTTTATATGCGATCGCACGACCTGATAACCAAAACATGATCTGTGGATCATTTAACCCTGTATTTCATGATACATAATCTGTGGATCATACAAACCTGTATCTCATGATACATGATCTGTATATCATCCAAACCTGTATCTCATGATTCATGATCTGTATATCATCCAAATCTGTATCTCATGATTCAGATATCAAAAGTGATTCACGGATTCAGTGCATCAAACTTGCACAGCTGTGTACATACACCGCAGCCCACGCAAAGCGTCTGATCTACATTTACCTTTCCATCCTTTATGACAAGGGCCGGACATCCTAATCTCATACAGCTCTTGCAGCCCACGCACTTATCCGTGTCGGATTTGATGGGCGGATTATGCTTTACCTTCTTAAGCAATGCGCAGGGTCTGCGGCTTATGATGACTGAAGGGCCTTTGGCAGCGAGTTCTTCTTTTACTGCTTTCTCAGTGGTCTCAAGATCATAGGGATCCACCACGACCACACGCTCGATACCCATGGCGCGTACCAGCGCCTCAAGATCTATATGACCTGCCGGATCTCCCTTGATGTTGAGACCGGTCAGAGGATTCTGCTGGTGACCTGTCATACCGGTGATGGAGTTATCCAGCACGATGATGGTGGAATCGCTCTGATTGTAAGCAATATTAGCAAGACCTGTCATACCTGAATGCATGAAGGTCGAATCTCCTATGACTGCCACGGTCTTCGATGAACTCTCCTCACCGAGGGCTTTATTGAATCCGTGGATAGAGCTGAGTGAGGCTCCCATGCAAAGACACATTTCCATTGCGGAAAGAGGTGCAACCGCACCTAATGTGTAGCATCCGATATCTCCGAGAACAGTACATTTTAACTTGGACAAAACATAGAAAAGACCTCTGTGCGGACATCCGGCGCACATTACCGGTGGACGCCCCGGAAGCGCTTCACCGATGGAAAGAGTCTTATCAGTCTCAACTCCCATCTTTTCCGCGATAAGGCGCTGTGAAAACTCGCCGGTCATGGGCAGGATATCTTTTCCGGAAACCTCAAGTCCCAGTTTTTTGCAGTGATCTTCTATGATAGGATCAAGCTCTTCAATGACCACGAGCCTGTCCACCTTTGCGGCGAAATCTTTTATAAGTTTTTCCGGGAGCGGGTTGGTCATGCCGAGCTTCAATATGCTGGCTTTATCACCGAACACCTCCTTAGCGTACTGATAGCTGGTGGAAGATGTTATGATACCAAGCGCCGTATCTCCCATCTCGACACGGTTAAAATAGCAATCCTCCGCAAGAGCGATGAGCTTTTTTGTCCTCTCCTCCACTATCGGATGTCTCTTGATGGCATTGCCGGGCATCATGACGTATTTTGCTATGTTCTTGGCATAGTCTTTTTTTGCAGGCAGAACACGCTCTCCGGCCTCCACCACACTCTGGGAATGGGCAACCCTGGTACACATCTTCACTATAACCGGAGTATCATACTCCTCGGAAAGCTCATATGCTCTCTTTACAAATTCAAGGGATTCGGCTGAATCCGAAGGCTCTAACATCGGAACCTTCGATGCGATGGCATGATGTCTCGAATCCTGCTCATTCTGTGAGGAATGCATGCCCGGGTCATCAGCAACACAGATTACCATACCGGCATTTACGCCCGTGTAGGATGCAGTATACAAGGGATCCGCTGCCACGTTAAGCCCCACGTGTTTCATGCCGCAGAAGGATCTTTTACCTGCAAGACTGGCACCGAAAGCCACCTCCATGGCCACCTTCTCGTTGGGCGCCCACTCACTGTAGATCTCATCATATTTTGCTGCCTCCTCAGTGATCTCTGTGCTGGGAGTGCCGGGATAAGACGACACCACGGAACATCCTGCCTCGAACAAACCTCTGGCAAAGGCTTTATTGCCTAACATCAACTCTTTCATGTTACATTCTCCTTACATATTGTCCTAAGGGGTACCGCTTGCGGTAGATCACCTTGGGACGGTCTACAGAATTAAGCAAAAATATCGGTATTACATAAATCCATAAAAAAACACGCTTGCAAGTATATCACATGCTGTCAACTATTGCAAACAAAACGTTATGGTAATAT
>JAFYAD010000184.1 GCA_017540915.1 Lachnospiraceae bacterium | reverse complement strand
CCCTGACATCGGCAATCTGCGAAGCCAAGCTGGCAGAATTGCCTTGTCGGGCTCTACTGCCGCTATCGCGGCTGCCTGTATCATGTATGTAAAGTGACTGATTCCAGTCAATATCATACAGACAGTCATATTTGCCAGCAAACTGGCATATGCCTGTCTGCATGATATTGGCTGTGAATAGTAACAAAAATCTCACAGATACGGATTATTTACTTTCTCGTATCCGATCTTCGTGGGTTCACCGTGACCGGTGTATACAACCGTAAGATCCGGAAGAGTCATGAGTTTTTCGCGAATGGATTTAATGAGCTGCCCGGAAGATCCTCCCGGAAAATCCGTGCGTCCCACGGACTCACAGAAAATGGTGTCACCCGAGAAAAGAGTATCCTCTTTCTCAAGATAAAAGCAGGCGCCACCCGGTGTGTGCCCCGGGGTATGAATGCATTTTATCTCAAAACCCGCAAGCGACAGTATATCTCCGTCTCCAAAGGTCTCATCCGCATCAAAGACCTCCTCATCACCCACCATCCACGAAACATTCATCTCAGGATTATGTAACACCGGCAGATCAAGGCTGTGTACATATCTCTTAACTGCGTATTTACGCGCAAGATCAGCTCCCGCCTCCACATGGTCAAAATGACCGTGTGTATATAATATGGCAACGGGTTTCAGCTCCAGCTCCGCTATCTTAGCAGACAGTCTCTCAAATTCTCCGCCCGGATCGATCACCACCGTCTCACCGGTCTCCTCATTTACCAAAAAATAACAATTGGCCGATACACGGCCAACTACTGTTGAATATATCTTCAAATTCTTAATCCTCTAACTTTCTGCGAGCTGTCGAATACAACCACCCAATCAGCCGCTGGTCCTTTCCACATCCACAACACTCTCTATCTGCCTGATCTTTTCGACGGCAGCGGTGATGCTGTCCTTTCCCCTGGCTTCGAACGCAAGGGATATTGTGGCTATACCGTTTTTGCCGGTCTTGGAATTTATGGAATTGATATCTATACCACGCTCCGTGAAGGTTCTGGTGATATCCACCAGAAGACCGGTACGGTTTTGGGCGAATATCTTTATCTCCGCAATGTATACGTTGTCAATACTGTGTGTCAGAAGCTCCGGACTCCACTCCGCATCGATGAGGCGGGTTTTCTCGTATTCCGGGATATTCAATATGTTAATACAGTCCGTTCGGTGGATCGAAACTCCTCGTCCTCTGGTGACAAAGCCCACGATCTCGTCTCCGGGCACCGGTGAACAGCACTTGGAAACATGTACCGCAACATCGGATAAGCCTCTGACCAGGATACCGGATTTGTTTTTTGAGCTTGTGTGAGGGATATTCTTGAGTGCGGAATCCGCAATATCTTTTACCACATCGTCATCAGTCACTACCACCGGATGATCCCTGTCGTAAAATTCCTGCATTTTATTGGCAACGGCGCTCTCTTTGATGGCTCCGTGTCCTATGGAGGCAAGACAGGCATTCCAGTCATTGTAACCGTATTTGCGGTATGTTTTCTCCTGATAAACGGGCTTGTTGATCTCCGCCATGTTCAGGTTGTGGCTCTTGGCGTATTTCTCCAGAAGATCTCTGCCCTTTTGGATATTCTCTTCCTTAAACTCACTCTTAAACCACTGATTTATCTTGTTCTTGGCCTGTGCGCTCTTGACTATGGAAAGCCAGTCACGGCTGGGTCCCTTGGAATTCTGGCTGGTCTGTATCTCGATACGGTCGCCGTTTTGGATGACGTAATCGATGGGCACGAGCCTGCCGTTAACCTTGGCTCCCACCATCTTATTGCCCACTGCAGAATGGATCGCATAAGCGAAATCTATGGGATTGGAACCATAGGGAAGGTTTTTCACATCACCTGAAGGTGTGAACGCAAACACACTGTCAGAGAACAGATTCAGATCGTTTTTCAGCAGGGCCATAAACTCTCTGTTGTCGGACATGTCCTGCTGCCACTCCAGGATCTGCTTGAGCCAGCTGAGCTTCTCCTCCTCACCGCCCACAGCGTTGCCATTGGCATTTTCCTTGTATTTCCAGTGAGCTGCGATACCGTATTCAGCGGTTTTGTGCATCTCGTATGTCCTGATCTGTATCTCAAAAGGTCTTCCGTCCGGTCCTATCAGCGTTGTATGCAAAGATTGATACATATTGGCCTTCGGCATGGCGATATAATCCTTAAAACGGCCGGGAATGGGCTTGTACAACTCGTGCATGATACCGAGTGCGGCATAACAGTCCTTGAGGTCATCCACCAGTATACGCACAGCGAAAAGATCATAGATCTGATCCAATGTTTTCTGCTGCTTGACCATCTTCTTGTAGATGGAGAAAAAGTGCTTTGCCCTGCCTTCGACGGTGGCCTTTATGCCTGCCTTCTCAACTTCCTTGGACACTATATCCACAAGATGCTTTACATACTCATCTCTGTCGATCTTTCTGATGCTGACCTTTTCCACAAGATCTGCGTAAGCTTCCGGCTCCAGATATTTGAGAGAAAGATCATCCAGCTCCACCTTGAGCCTGCTGATACCGAGGCGCTGGGCTATGGGGCAGTATATGTCCATAGTCTCTCTGGCGATCCTCTGCTGTGCCTCCTTGGACTGATACTGGAGAGTACGCATGTTGTGCAGTCTGTCGGAGAGCTTTATCAGTATTACGCGGATGTCTTTAGCCATGGCAAGGAACATCTTGCGAAGGTTCTCTGCCTGCATCTCAAGACGGGCGTTATTTTTTTCGTTGGGATCCGTAGCCGAATCGGTAAGATGCAGATGGGCGAGCTTTGTAACACCGTCCACCAATAACAGTACATCCGAACCGAACCTCTCGCGCATCTCATCTTCTGTCATGATGGTGTCTTCCAGCACATCATGCAGAATGCCTGCCACTATGGTCTCCTTGTCAAGCTCTAACTCCGCCAGTATCATGGCAACACACAGAGGATGGATGATATAGGGTTCTCCTGATTTTCTGACCTGGCCTTCATGAGCTTTACTGGCCACATTATATGCGTCTTCTATCATGGAAATATCATCGGATGGATGGTATTTTTTGACACTTTTGATAAGCTCCTGATACAGTGCCTCCGGTGTCTGGAATTCTTCGATAGAGCGCATGTGCTCTCCCATTTTCAGACCTTGTTCCGATGTATTTATATCAAACTGCATAAATATCACCTCTTTCGCAACTGTAGTAAACCCAATAAAACAAAGCGTTTACTCATCGTCATCCTCATCGTCTTCCTCAATGCCGGACTCGTACTCCTCGAAAACTTCGTCGTCCTCGTCTATCTCGATCTCTTCTTCCTCCCCTGCCCGGGTTGCATTAACGGCATCGTTGAGTTCGAGCATTTTCCTGTCCAGCATCGCCACGATGTTCGCACACTCCTTAAGATCACGGCTGATGTACTCCGGAGCATTTCCCTCGAATTTGTAATAAATCTTATGCTCCAGCGACGCCCAGAAATCCATTGCTATGGTTCTGATCTGTATCTCCACCTTGACATCCACAGTACCCTGGCTTAAGAAAATAGGCACCGTCACCAGCATATGGTAGCTGGTGTATCCGCTGGGTTTTGGATTCTTCAGGTAGTCTTTTATGGAGAGAACCGTTAGATCCGTCTGCCTTCCTATCATGCCTGCAATACGATATATATCATTGAAAAAAGAACATACAATACGAATACCGGCTATGTCGTTGACATGCTCAACCATATTGTAGTAAGTGATGTCCTGCCCGTGTTTTTCCAGCTTTTTCTTGATGCTGTTGGGGGATTTTATCCTGTCCTTAATGTATTCTATAGGATTGTAGTTGTGGATGTGGATGAACTCGTCCCTCAGCACATCGATCTTGGTATGTACCTTCTTAAGCGCCGAGTTGTATAAAAAGAGAAGCGTCTCAAAATTCTCCGGTCCGCCCTCAAACATTTCATTTATATTCATGTAAAAACCTCCCGTGTGTAATTTAACCCCAAATTGACCCCTCAGTCAGCTCCCCTGTAATGGGAGCCTCAAAAAGTGTGTTGTACCAAAACATCTGATAAACATCTGATAAACATCTAATAATCTTCCTCTAAGACATGTATCTCCAGAAAATCGAAGTCTATATGTTCTATGAAGGAGTCCTGCCTGAATCTCGCCTTTGCATGTGCCTTGAAATCCCGCACCGTGCTCTCAAGCCACAGCGGTCTTCCCAGATCAAACTGTCTGCAGGCCTCATCCAAAGCCTTATAAACTTTATGTGTTCTGGTCTCACCCGAATGATCCTCCACCGTCATGTCATTAAGCATTCGGTTTTCTTTGAATATCTTAAACCAAATCCGCATCTTTGTCACCCTACTCTCAAACCGCAAGCCTCTGTCTTGCAGTCTCATACATCAGAACAGAAGCCGCGACTGAGGCATTCAGAGATTCAAGACTGCCCGCCATGGGGATCTTCACCAGCTCAGTAGCTGCCTCTGCCATGGCATCGGACAAACCGTTTCCCTCATTGCCTATGATAAAGGCAGTGGGCTTCGTATAATCCGGTTCAAAGCAGCTCCTCTCACCCTTAAGATGAGCCGCGTACACCGAGACACCGTCTTTTTTCAATGAATCCGCCATAGCGCACAGATCTTCACACACCACATGTGGCACCCTGAAAATACTGCCCATGGTGGACCGGACTGTCTTCGGATTATAGAGGTCAACACAGCCCCGGTTCGTAAACACAAATCCGACACCCGCTCCCTCTGCCGTACGCATTATGGTACCCATGTTCCCCGGATCCTGAACGTCCTCCAGAAGCATATAAAAATCGCTCCCGCTTTTTGTCATATCAAACTCAAACACCGGCTGTCTTGCTATGGCGATGATACCCTGAGGTGTTTTCGTATCGCTGACGGATCTTAAGAGCTGGTCTGCCACGAGCTGGACCTCTGGGAAAGCCTCCAGCCTGCTCCTGTGAAGATCATAGAAATCCTGCGTTACAAAGACACTCTCTATCATGCCTTCCGGCGCATCAAATACAAGCCTCTCGCCTTCTGCCGCAAAGAGTCCTGTTTTCCTTCGCTCCTTACCGGAGGTATTCAACGCATTTATGAGTTTTAAGTTTTTGTTTGAAGAGCTTGTGATCATATTCATATCATCATATAAACGTAAAAAGAGCTTCGTTTCCGAAACTCTTTTCCCGCTTTTACTTTGCCAGAGTGCAGCATACCTTGTACTGGAAATCATCCAGATGCTTTTGCATCGCCAAAGCCTCGTGTATATCAAGATCCGTCAGTTTTCCGTCTCTCTCGCACACAACTCTGTTGGATGCGCCTGCGCACAACAGCTCTACAGCATATGTTCCCATGAGGGAAGCTTCCATTCTGTCTTTCGCTGTGGGACTTCCGCCTCGCTGCATGTATCCCAAGATGGTAGCTCTGGTCTCCATACCTGTGGCAGCCTCTATACGCCTTGCCATAGATGTGGAATGTCCTATACCCTCTGCATTGATGATGATATGATGCTGTTTGCCGCGTTTTCTGCTCTCGATGATGTTATTAACCAGACGCTGCTCATCATAATCGTATTTCTCGGGAAGGAGAACGTCCTCCGCACCGTTTGCAATACCACACCAAAGTGCTATATATCCTGCGCCCCTGCCCATTACCTCGATAATAGAGCAGCGCTCGTGTGATGTAGATGTATCCCTGACTTTATCTATAGCCTCCATGGCTGTATTAACAGCGGTATCAAAACCGATGGTGTACTCTGTACAGGCTATATCAAGATCGATGGTGCCGGGAACTCCGATGGTATTGATACCGAGAGAAGCAAGCTTCTGGGCTCCTGCGTAGGAACCGTCACCACCTATGACCACTATACCGTCAATGCCGTGCTTTCTGCAGATCTCAGCTCCCAGTTTCTGGCCTTCCTCAGTCCTGAATTCCGGACATCTCGCGGTCTGCAGCACCGTACCGCCCTGCTGGATGATATCGGAAACATCACGTCTTCCCATATCCTCGATCTCCTCCTGCAGAAGACCGGCGTAACCTCTCTTTATACCTTTTACCTTCTTGCCGTTAGCAATAGCTGAACGGACTACCGCACGAACAGCGGCATTCATACCCGGCGCGTCACCGCCGCTGGTCAGGACACCAATGGTGTTTATCTCTTTTGACATATCAATTTCTCCTCACAAAAAATATATACTGACATGATCCGCATCCGGATCACATTCCGTCGTTCGGTACGACCGGTTCTCGATCACTCCGTAAAAAAATCTCACCCACCTACTATACAACTAATTTGAACTATTTTCAATAGACTTTTCAACCACTCTCACATTTTTTTCACCAAAATATGATACCAATTCGTCGGTAAGCTCCCCCGTCACGGTAACGCTGTATTCATCCGGCATGACTTTCTTCGCCCTGTCGGCAGACAGATAGATGATAACCTTATCACCGCCTTTGTGCGCCGATAAAACATTGAGAAGCAGCTCTTCCTTTTCATCATAAGCCGCCCTGTTCTCAAACTGTATCCAGAGATCCCTGTGTATCCTGTCAAAGGGCACCACATTGGAAAAGATCAGCTTACCTCCGCGCTCTTCATCCACATCAGCGCGCCCGGATATGAAAACCTTGGAATCAACAGCCAAAATGGATCTGAAACGTTCATAGTCCTTGGGAAATACCACGATCTCCAGAGATCCCAGCAGATCCTCCAGAGTAACAAAGGCCATAACGGAGCCTTTTTGGGTGTATTTGACAGTGACATCCGTTATCATGCCTCCAACGGTAGCAGACGCCTTGTCTCCAATACCGCATGTACCGCTCTCTTCATCGGTTACAAAATCCGATGATCTGGCGGTTACCAGCTTATCCATGATATCAATATAGTCTTCCAGGGGATGTCCGGATACATACACACCCATGACCTCTTTTTCAAAAGCGAGGAGCTCTTCCTTTTCGTATTCCGGCAGCTCAGGCATCTTAAAGGAAAAATCCTCCTTCTGCTCTTCGGATACTATATCAAAGAAACTCAGCTGACCTGATACGGAGTTTTTAAGATCGTCCTTTAACTGTGCGATGACGAGAGGATAGCTCACCACCTTCTGCCTGCGGTTACCGGGAAGCGAATCTGCGGCACCGGCTTTGATCAGGCTGTCGACTGCCTTTTTGTTGATATTGTAAGGTGAAATGCGCTTTGCGAAATCGTACAGATCCTTGTAACCACCGTTTTGCGTACGCTCCGTCACGATGGCATCTATGACAGGTTTACCCACAGATTTCACGGCATTCATACCGTAGCGTATACCGCCTTCATATACGGAAAAATCGCCGTATCCGGTATTGATATCCGGCGGCAGTATCTTGATCCCCATCTTACGACAGGTCAGAATGTATTCGGATACTTTGGATGTATTATCCTTGACGCTGGTCATCAGCGCAGCCATAAATTCCACCGGATAATGGTATTTCAGGTAAGCTGTCTGATATGCTACCACAGCGTAAGCAGCCGCATGACTCTTATTGAAAGCGTACTTGGCAAAATCCGCCATATCGTCGTATATCTTATTGGCAACAGCCTCAGAGATCCCGTTATTAACGCAGCCTGTGATGTTCTTGTCGGGGTTTCCGAAGATAAAGTACTGCCTGTGTTCGTCCATGACATAAGTCTTCTTTTTGGACATGGCACGCCTTATCTCATCGGCTCCGCCCAGAGTATACCCGGAAAGATTCTGAAAGATCTGCATAACCTGTTCCTGGTACACGATACATCCATAAGTGGCCTTTAATATTGGCTCCAGCTGAGGACAGTCATATACGATGGCATCGGGGTTGTTCTTGCCCTTGATATACGCGGGTATGAAATCCATGGGACCCGGTCTGTAGAGAGATATGCCCGCGATAACATCCTCCAGATTTCTCGGCTTAAGCTCCTTCATGAAATTCTTCATGCCGGCGGATTCCAGCTGGAATACACCCTCACATTTTCCGGAGCTTATCATGTCATAAACCGCCTCGTCCTCAAGATCTATGGTATCCATATCCGGCTTGACTCCGGTGCTCAGCTCTATGAGTTTGCATGCGTCCTCTATCACGGTCAGGGTTCGAAGACCCAGAAAATCCATCTTGAGAAGTCCAAGCTCCTCGATGGTGGTCATGGTATACTGTGTGGTGATGCAGCCGTCAGTGCCCCTCGACAGCGGCACAAACTCATCCATCGGACGGGATGCTATAACGACACCTGCAGCATGCACGGATGTATGCCTGGGCAGGCCTTCGAGACACATGGACAGATCTAACAGCTCATGAACCTGAGGATCCGTGTCATATCTTTCCTTTAACTCCGGATTCATATCCAGTGCTTTACGTATGGTGATCCCAAGCTCCGCCGGAATACTCTTGGACAGTGAATCACACAGAGCATAGGGCAGATCCATAGCGCGTCCCACATCCCTTATAACGCCTCTGGCTGCAAGGGTTCCAAAGGTGACTATCTGCGTAACGCAGTCTTTACCGTATTTGTCGATGACATAGTCTATGACTTCCTGACGCCTCTCATAGCAGAAATCCACGTCTATATCAGGCATGGATACACGCTCGGGATTCAGGAAGCGCTCAAAAATAAGACTGTATCTTATGGGGTCGATATTGGTGATCCCTGTAGAATATGACACCAGGGAGCCTGCGGCACTGCCTCGGCCCGGTCCCACCGGAATACCGTTTGTGCGGGCAAAATTGATGTAATCCCACACTATGAGGAAGTACTCCACATACCCCATCTTTTTGATGACACCAAGCTCGTAATCCAGCTGTGGCATCAGGGATTCGTAAGTGTCCGGATAGCGCTTTTTGCGACCTTCATAGCACAACTTTTCGAGATAGGTCTCTGTGGTAAAGCCCTCCGGAACCTCATACGCCGGCATCTTGGTGACATGGAACTCTATCTCCACATTGCACCTGTCCGCTATCTTCTGAGTGTTCTCCAGCGCCTGAAGGGCATATGGGAAAAGAGACGCCATCTCCTCCTCGCTCTTCACGTAAAACTGGCCGCCCTCATAGCGCATTCTGTCCGTATCGGAAACCTTTGCCTGTGTCTGGATACACAGCAGAACATCATGGGATTTCTCATCGGAAGCATAGGTATAATGACAGTCATTGGTACATACCAGCTCGATCCCCGTCTCCTGTGACATCCGCAGAAGATCCATATTGACTGTCTTCTGGGCAGGGATACCGTGATCCTGCAATTCCAGGAAGAAATTGCCCTTTCCGAATATCTGCTCATATCTGAGAGCAACGGCTTTCGCGCCATCGTAATCCCCGCGCTCAAGCGCCCTCGGTATCTCACCCGCAAGGCATGCCGAAAGAGCTATTATACCCTCATGATATTGCTCCAGAATCTCAACATCGACACGCGGTTTGTAATAAAAGCCCTCGGTAAATCCACGGGATACTATCTTGATAAGGTTTTGATATCCGGTGTTATTCTCCGCCAGCAATATGAGGTGGAAATATCTCTCATCCCTGACTCCCGGTTCCCTGTCAAACCTGGATCCCGGCGCCACATAGACCTCGCAGCCCAGAACCGGCTTGATGCCTGCTGCCTTCGCGGCTTTGTAGAAGTCAATAACACCGTACATGACGCCGTGATCTGTAATGGCAGCCGAGTTCATCCCAAGCTCTTTTACACGCTTAACGTATTCAGTTATCTTGTTGGAGCCATCCAGAAGCGAATACTCCGTATGTGTATGAAGGTGTACAAAAGACATATATGCCCTCTCCTATGTGCCGTATCGTTACTATTCACCTGTGAGGGGAGTATATCCCTTAGCCATCAGATCCTCATAGATGGCATTCTCCTCATTCCTGCGATCAATACCCCTCTTGTACCAGAAGATGGCTGCCATGCATACCAAAACTCCCGCTGTCAGAATGATCATGAAATAAAAGTAATTGTCCTGGGCATAGTCTAAAAAGCCAAAGAGCGGCAGTGACTGTATGGTGTTGTATACCATATGGAACAGGATCGACCATGCGATATTGCCGCCGTACCATGCCACAAATCCCAGAAAGAGTCCTGCAAAGAAAGCATATATGGCCTGAAACATGTTCATATGAAATGCGCCAAACAGAATTGCCTGATATATTATGGCGATCCATACCGGAAACGCCTTGCGTGAATAGTGGAACACCAATCCCCTGAATATGAGTTCCTCTCCGATGGGAGCTAAAATGCTCGCATACAATAAGGCCCCGAGGCTTAAGTCTCCCGCCATGCCGGCGTCTTCCATGATCTCCTCGAAAACATCATACCAGGCAGGGTTCACAAGATCCTCCGCCATCGTGACATATTCCGTTACCACCACCATACCGAACGACAGGATCAGAACCGCGATCACCGATACAGTATTGATATTGCGCGGTATGACGCAGTGCTCGGACTTTTCCGTCACTTTAATATGCCAAAATCCGTATGCCAGTATGATGAAACATTCATATATGATCATGATACCCATTGAGAAGGCCGGATCTGATGCCAGCTCTATGATCTTATCCAGAATATCATCCACATTCATGCCGCCCGCAGACATGCCAAAAACCATGTAAGCCAGCATGGCACCGAATGTGACGGCGTACTCCATCAGCAAAAAAAAGACAGCCGGCAGTATGGAAATAAAAAAATTCAAAAGTTTTCTCTTCATAAGTATTCTGTCCTCCATATGACCGGCATCATACCATCAGCGATCATCATCTGAAATAGTCCACTACCTCATCAAAGTAGTGATATTCCTCTTCAAAGAATTTACCGCTGTCGGAAGCTCCCGACATGTGCGGCTCTATGGGAAGCTTTGCCAGCACGGGAATATTAAGCTCCGCCGCAACGTCATCTACCCTGCTCTCTCCGAACAGGAATATCTTCTTACCGCAGTCCGGACACTCTATGTAGCTGAAGTTCTCCACGATACCGAAAACCTTTATATTCATCATGGCAGCCATGTTAACT
Source organism: Lachnospiraceae bacterium (assembly GCA_017540915.1). Next base: position 3,824 of record JAFYAD010000184.1, on the reverse strand, counting down.
GCCTTCTTGACTATCATGCCCACCAGCTCCTGCGGACTGGTGACTATCACGATGCCATCCACCGGAAAGCTCTGGAATACGGTAAGAGGAACATCTCCGGTTCCCGGAGGCATATCCACCAGGAGATAATCCAACTCTCCCCATGCAGCATTTGTATAGAACTGCTTTAATGTTCCTGCTATGACCGGGCCTCTCCATATAACGGGAGATTCCTCGTTATCCATCAGCAGATTCATGGAAATGATCTTAATGCCGGAAGGCGTATCCATCGGTACGATATTGCCGTCCTCATCTCCGTACAGCGTTCCGCTGAGTCCGAACATTCTGGGTATGGAGGGACCTGTGATATCACCGTCCAATATACCCACCTTAAAACCTTTCTTACATAAAGCAGCGGCAATGGATCCCGTGACAAAGGATTTACCCACGCCTCCCTTTCCGCTGACAACTCCGATGATCTTGCCGATCTTAACTCCCTCAGCCGGCTTTTCCTTAGGGATCCCGCTCTTGCCACTGCATCCCTCGCAGCTTGACTTTTCGCATGTTGACGCATTTTCGCATGTACTCTTATCAGCCATATCGTCCTCCAAATCTGTTATTTTCGCCATTGCTTTACAGCTTGTGAATTCTTCATAGTATACTCCCTTTTCCCGAAAAAAGCAAGATGTTTTTTAGAACTTTTGTTCGGTTTTTTTGCTCTTGGCTGTCATCAATTGATTTGAAAGTCTAAAGGTGATTCACGAGCTTTTCATGCTTCAGGGTATTGTTTAATGTATTACAGCTGTAAACAATGTGCAGCTCTCTGCCGATAAAGATTGTAAGATATGCATCACTGTTTCCCATTACAAAAGGACATTGTTTTTTCACAAGGACGTGGAGGTGAGATCATGACAGGAATAAACAGCATTCCGGCACAAAAATCGATCAGCATACTGCCGTTGACCAATCAGCAGAATAATGCCCCGCGCCTTGGCACCGGGAAAAAATCAAACCTTCTTACCGCTAATCCTGTCAATGCTTTGACAGAAAAAAGTCAACAATCATTGCAGATAAAACAGATGCTTCGCGAACTGGATCAAACGCCGGCACCGTACTCAAATCCATATACATCAGGTCCCGCAAATAAGAAAAACGGCTTTCTTGAGCTGTCCGGTTCACCCGATAACGAAGAAAACAGCGAGATAGATGATACTGCGGAATACAATTACAAAGAGGTTGAGACAAAGATCCGACAGGCAAAAACCTCTATAAGCGCCGGTCAGGCAGTTATCTCAGCAAAACGAAAAGTCATGGAGGTAAAGAGGAAGATTGCCTCATCTGACGGCGACCCCAAAGAGTTGCAGCTTGCCCTCACCCATGCAAAACGTGTAGAGATCGTCGCAAAGAGAAAAAAACATCACCTTGAGCTGGAGGAACTGATAAAGACCACCAGCGAGAGAGATGAACGAATGTCCGATCAAAAAGACCACAGCTATGATCTGAAAAGCGCAGCTACAGATTCTGTCAAAAAAGAGATTGAATCAGCGGAAGATCTGATATTTGATGAACGTCGCGATATCCTCTCCGATACAGCCGAATCTATGACCACAACAGATACCGATCCATCGAAAAATCCTTCCGAAGGATATTCTGACGAGTTGGTCTCTGAACTAAACAGTATGATCTCTGAAATCGGTGAAGAGGAACTGAAAGAACTTGAGGAATCTATGGAATTTCTCGAAAGCATGGAAGTAATCGATCCTCATATGAGCAAAGAAGATCTCTCAGATTTAAAACGAAAGCACCGGTCCGATGAACAAAAAGCAATGCTCAAAGCTGACATGGATTACCTGAAAGACTTGATAAAACACCGCACGGAATCCGTCAACGCGCCATCCTCAACGAGTACACAGACATCCCCCTCTCCGATGCCAAACGGGTTCATCAGTATTGCCGGAATTAACCCCCCAGAAGTTGCAGTTAGCGTATCGGTAGACACTGTTGTATAATCTATCTGTCAAACATGATTTACACTGTCAATTTCTCAAAAACCTATTGCCATAAAATATTGGAAATGTTAGAATTGCGTTTATGGACAAACCGAAACTGCGGTTCAGGAAAAAACCGAAACCGCCCAGAACCAAAAAACAGAATATTTTCAGGGTATGCATCCGATGTATACAGGTGTTCTTGATATTGGCAGTCATGTACACCGTCTGTGTTTTTTCAAACATTCCCTTCATTGAAAAATGGCGGGTGATCTACATTGAGACGGCCATGAGTACCAACTCCCACCAATGGCTGGCCACAGCGTTTATTCCGCATTTCATCATAGATGATGTAATGTATGACAAGGCGGAGGCTTTCGCCGAACAGGAAAATCTCAACAGTACCTGGGAAGATGTTCCTGTGGAGGAAGATCCTGTGGATATCGTATTACACGATGACACAGAGCCGGTCGTCAAAGAACCGGAGGAACCGACCCCAGCGGAAATCGCTTCGGAGTACTACACCAAATACTGGGAGCTGAACTCCGCTACAGTCAGAGCCTACATGGACAATAAAAACTTCACCACCAAAGAGCAGTGGGAAGAATTCAAATTTGAGGACATGGACTGGAGCGAAGGGCTGAAGACGATCCACGGTGACAAGGTGCTGGTTTGGGATATCCCCAACAACATGATCCTGGTAGGCGTGGAAAACGGCACGGATTACAAGGCTAAGCTTTGTATAGTGAAAGACCCTGCACAGGTTGATCTGGCGAAAGCCGCAAGCTTAGGTAGCCGTGGTGAGATCATCGACAACTTCGGTACCAGAAACGGTGCACTGGTAGCAATTAACGCCAGTGGTTTCGTGGATCCCGAAGGACACGGAAACGGCGGCGTAGTCAACGGATGCCTCGTCATAGACGGCAAAAATTACGGCAACGCCAAGAGCTCAAAGCACAGCTTCTGGAAGATGATCGGATGCAAGTACGACAACAGATTGTATGTTTCCAACTTCTATGAATCGGATGTCACCGAGTATAACTGGGCTGTGGAATTCTTCCCGGCCATAGCGATAAACGGTGAATGTGTGGTGAGAGGAACCTACGGATTGGGATTACAGCCCCGAACCGCTATAGGACAGGCCAAAGATGGAACATTCATGTTACTCATCGTGGACGGAAGACAGGTAGGCTACAGCGTCGGCTGCACAATGGCCACATGTGCCGATATATTGATAGAATACGGTGCATATCAGGCTGCAAACCTTGACGGTGGAAGCTCATCCATCATGTGGTACAACGGCAGACAGATCACCAAATCTTCAAGCCCTTCAGGCTTCGGCAGATACCTTCCGGACGCCATTATCGTAAGACCCGCTTCCGATGTTACACCGTCAGAGGAAACACCATCAGACGGTACACAGTCAGGTGAGACAACGGATACGACTTCAGCACAAAACTGAAAACAAACACAAAAGAACTGCGATACCAACGTACCGCAGTTCTTTTTTCAACTATAATAATCCTGATCACAATAAATGTACGAAATGATCCTTATTTACAGCCCCCCGACAATACCGGTCATATTCTCACTATGCCAGCACAACACCGAGAATCTCTTTTCCAAGGTTTCTGATGGCATCTACCTCACGTTCTATTTCAACCCTCTGTGACATTCTCAGACTCTCCACTATGACAACCTTGTCCGCATTCACCAGATTGTTGACTGCATTGGCACTTGCCAGAACGTTACCGCCGTATTCAAGCTTAGCGATAATCCCCTTTGAGATAACCTTGTGTGCCTCCTTAAGCTCTTCCTCCGGAATGGTTCCCACAAGATAAATCTTCTCCTGCGCCT
>JAFYAD010000183.1 GCA_017540915.1 Lachnospiraceae bacterium | reverse complement strand
TACATAGCCTTGCCCGCCTCAAGATTTTCAACCGTGTTGTTTGCACTTGATCCGGCATAATTGAAGATCGAGAAGAACACACCGCCGGACTGAACCTTCTCTGACATGGTATCATAGGTCGCAGTCATTGAATCAGGATCCAGAAGTCCGTTCTGATACAGCTTGTTGTAGAACTTAAGGCATCTGTAGTAAGGACCGTCGTCCATCAGACAATCGTAGTAATCACCTGTAGCGGGATCGTAAAGACCGATACCGAACTCGTCATATCCGTAATAGCATGTTGCCGTAGACTTTACATACATCACCATGTCTCCGTCCCAATCCGGCCAGAGTGATACGGCATATGTGGGGTTTCCGTTATCATCTGTGGGGCAGATCTCCTTCATGGCGATAAATACGTCTATAAGGTCCTCAAGATCGTTTACCTCCGGATAACCAAGCTGCTTATAAAGATCCCATCTGATATCCCATGTATAGAAGAACTGCTGGAGGTCTTCACTGGATGATGAACATCCGTGTCCAAATCCGTATGTGGTGCCGCCTGAGTATGAGGCATTGAACTTCAACGCATTCGGGAAGTATTTCGTAATATGCGGACCGTAATCCGTCACCAGATCATCCTCATACCAGTCATAGAGAAGTCCGGCTTCTATAGCATTCTGATAGTTGGTATCATTGCTGCCCCATACCACTATATCACCCAGATCTCCGGCCTCCATACGGGTCTGTAATGTACCGTTTAAGTCAGGCACGATATTTAATATAACATTGAACTTATCTTTTAAGATCTTTGCAGACCAACCCACCTGCTCGCCGGAGTAATTGGCAAGCTGGGAGAATACTGTGAGTGTCACCGGTTCCTCCGGTATGACATCTGCTCCCAGATCATCTGCGATCTCGATGGTTTCATCATATTCCACCGGTTCCTGGGCAATTTCATCAATATTGGTCTGTGAACCCGCATTCGAATCCTTTGCTCCGTCATCTGCTGTCATGCTGCTGTCACTTCCGCCGTCTGTAGCCAGATTTGCGGAACTGCCGCAGCCTGTGACCACGCCTGCCGCCATAGTGCCTGCAAGCGTCAAAGCCAGCATTTTTCTTGCAAACTTATTCATTTTCTCATCCTCCTTTTATCAACACGTCCGTGAACTTTCACCGGACGTTAAAAACATAAACTTTGTCAGCCCTTAACTGCGCCCAACATAATACCTTTCTCAAAGTATCTGTTCATGAAGGGATACACCACCAGGATGGGTATAACGGTTACCATGGAAATGGTGTATTTCAATGTCTTCACATTCATGATAGCAGATGCCACATTCGCTGCGGCAGCTCCTCCCGCGCTCATTACCGATCCCAGGTTGGAACTTGTATTAAGGTAAATATACAATCTGTGCTGCAGTGTATAGAACTGTGGTGAATTCTGCATCAGGATCAGGGAATCCGTAAATGAGTTCCAGTGTCCCACGGCGCCGAAGATCGCTATGGTCGCCAGTATAGGCTTACATATTGGCCAGATGATCTGACGGAAAACCGTAAAATATCCTGCGCCGTCTATAAAAGCACTCTCCTCAAGCTCCGCCGGTATGGACTCGATGTAAGTCTTTACCAGTATTATATTGTAAGGAGCCACGATACCGGGAATGATGTATGCCAGGAAATTATCCGTAAGCCCCAGCATCGACATGTTCATGAACCAGGGGATAGTACCCGCATTAAAATACATTGTAATGACCAGGAAACGGTACCAGAACTTTCTGTGCCACATCTCCTGTTTGGTCACCAGATATCCCACCAGTGCGGATGCCAGCACCATCAGAGTCGTACCCAGCACCGTGCGCGCCACCGACACCAGAAAGGCCTGTCCCAGGTCTGACACATTGATCATCTGAATGTAATTGTTCAGGTTGATGCCATGTGGTATAAGGGTTATCTGTCCCTTACGCACCATTTCGTTATCCGATATGGTATTGATAAACAGATAATAAAACGGGAATGCGCATATTATGGTGAATATCAGGAAAAACGCATGATTGATAACATCAAAGACCTTATCTCCGAATGATTTCCGTATATGATTTTTATGCGTTCTCTCGTATTCTCTTTCAAGTTTTTCTTCAAGCTTTGCAGCCTCGGATTTTGCCTTCGCCATCACTGCACCCCCTTATACAATACTCTCGCCACGGATCGACTTGGAGATCCTGTTGGCTACGAACAGCAATATGACACTGACTAATGACTTGACCATACCTACAACGGTAGACAGCGGAATATTACCGTTTCCGATACCGAGGTAATAAACATACAAATCCAGGACCTCGATTGTTGCTTTATTCTGTGTATTTTCAAACACGAGGTACTGATCCATACCATTGCTCAGAATGTTGGCGATGGACATGAGCAACATTACAAAATATGTAGGCATAAGCCCCGGCACCGTCACATGCCACATGCGCGCGAACCTGCCTGCGCCGTCCACGGTGGCCGCTTCATACAGCTGCTGGTCGATACCCGAGATACCTGCTATATATATGATAGCGCTCCATCCTATGCCCTTCCACATACCCCATAACAGCATCTTAAGCCAGATCGCCGAATTGCCCATGAGGTAATTGACGCCAGTCTGTCCTGCTGCCAGAGAACCTATGGCGCTCAGGAATGTATTGATGAATCCGTCTGTAGAGAATATGGCAAACGCAATGGCATAAACCATAACCCATGATATAAAGTTCGGTATCGTCGTAAATGTCTGTATTACCCTGCGGAATTTCATGTTCTTGATCTCGCAGAGGAAGATGGCGAATGCCATGGGACACCAGCTGGTAGCGATACCAAGCCCCGACATGATGAGTGTGTTCCTCAGAACCCTCACAACGTCATTTCTGGTGGCCGACGACTGAAACAGTGATGTGAACCACTTGAATCCCACAAACTTATCCCATGTGAGGGTCTGTCCTGCCGAATAATCAAAGAATGCATATCTCCATCCCCACAGAGGAAGGTATGAAAACACAAAACACAATGCGGCAAAAGGAGCAAACATCAGGAACAGCTTATACGCGGATTCCATACGGTACGGTGTCTTTTTGGAAGGCTTCGGTACCATTGCAAAGGTGATGATCACGCTCACAAGATAGAGGAATACCAGCACGCAATATGCTATGAATCCCTTCGGGAGCATCGGATTGACCTTCTGTGGCTGCGGCACCTGACTGATATCCCAAAAAGCAAAACCAATGACCCCCAGTCCGCCGACGCTTAAAGCGCTGCCCAGAAGTCCCAGAAGATTTCCGGTTCTCTTGCATTTCAGATTGCCTACCGAAAAAGCCGTGGCAGCTATTGTCACCAAAAGTCCCAGTAACAGCAATACCGATCCGATATACAGAGTGACTATTGTGCCCTGTGCCAGCCATCCCTTGGTAAATGCACGTCCCATCTGACTGGTCACTGTACTGTAGGAAACAGCCGACGTGAACAGTGAGACATTTTTGTTGATCAGTTCAGTGATCCTGGCCGGATTGATACCCGGTACAAAGACGAGCATGACCATCAGAATAGAGAGGATGCGCTGGATGATGTAAATGGCCGAGGCTTTTTGTTCCTGCTCGGTTACCTCAATTACTTTCATTTTCCTTCTCCTTATCATTGTATTGTCATAATACCCTCAACTGTTTATCATTTTAGTCAGACACACCATTTTTTTATACACAAAAAATTTCACTAATAATACCTATGATTTTTTTACTATGATTTGAGGATCAAAAGGAAATTTACTGATCACAACATAAAAGACCTGCCGCATCCGACAGGTCTTTTATCTTATTTTCCGGCGTCATATATCACCGGAAGTTTTATTGTGATCTTAGTGCCTTCATCTGGCTTTGAATCCATCTCAACTCCGAAGCCGTCACCGTACAGCAGATTGATACGCCCGGAGACATTTCGTATTCCTATATGGGAATTGTCGGCGATCTGCGTGTTTCTCAAAAAACCTCTTATCTCCGAGAGTGTCTTCTCATCCATGCCATGCCCGTTATCTTCTATTTCTATAGTGAGACAGTCTGCCTTTGTCACGGTCACGGTAATGCGCCCCCCGCTCTCAAGTTTTTCAAGCCCGTGAACATAAGCGTTCTCCACAAAGGGCTGGATACAAAGGGGTATCATATACAGGTCTTTGATTTCCTCTTCATCATACACCAGTTCGTAAGCGATCCTGTCCCTGAAACGGTAATCCTGGATCTGCATATAATACTCGACCAGTCTCAATTCCTCGGACACCGGTTCCAGTGAGTTCTGAACCTTAAGGTTATGTCTCATGATGTAAGCTAACATCTTGGCCAGCTTCGCAGCCTCCTTATCACCGTTCACCAGAGCCTGCATCCTGATGGTCTCCAGCGTATTGTACAGGAAGTGCGGATTTATCTGGCTGGAGAGCATCCGGAATTCCACTTCCCTCTCCCTGGTGTGCAGCATCTCGGTCTTGAGCTTTTCTTCCATGAGATTTCTGGAAAGCTCATTGGATTCCTCACCGAGCCTTTTCGTCTCCTGCATGATGGTACTCAGATCCCTTGCCAGCATTCCTATCTCGTCCGTGCCCGTAAACTGATCCGGAAAAACATCACGTCCCACCGCAGCCTCGTGCATCATATAACGAAAATAATTCAAGCGCTTTGAATAAGATCTTGTAAACCATGATATGAGAAAAAACGCAATGAAACTGAATATAAAGAAGGGCACAAAATTCAGCAGCGACAAAAACATGGTGTTTCGCATGATAGCACCGTAGTCCAAAACACTCACCAATGTCAGATATTCATCCGCACCCTGCGGGAGCATCCGCGAATAAACCAGCAGACTGTC
>JAFYAD010000018.1 GCA_017540915.1 Lachnospiraceae bacterium | reverse complement strand
TCTCTTTTTACTTTTTCTACTCTCAACCTTGATAGCTGATTATAAAAATGTTTCACGAACGATTTTTGCGGCATGAGAAGTTCTGCTGCAAAACGATTGACTATCAACTCTTTATCCTCTATAGAATTGAATCTTTCAAGAATATACTTGTCCACACCCATGACATGTCCCAATTCATGCGCAGCTGCAAAAAGTTGCTTTTCTTCGGTTTGAAAAGTATTTATAAATACAACATCCTTCTTTTCTCCGTTTTTTAGGGGGATTCCCGAAAACAAAAAGGCATCATTTTTCTCCTCAATGTCTTCTATGGGGTAAAACATCACAATACAATGCTCTTTCAGCGTTTGAAAGACCCTCTCTTTTATATCCTCGGGCGAACCATTTCCAAACAATTCATCATGCTTTTGCAAATAAAGTCGTATTTCTTTAACTATCTCTTCGGATAATTCTAACGGCATATCTGACATGTGATCACTCGCCTTTCGATGCATCCAACAAATCCATATAGTCATATACAAGATCTATGATTTTTTCACGATTTTCTTCATTTTCAAATCCATTCATACAATCTACAACCGTATTGGTATAATAGTTGATATCTCCTTCAATTAACAAATCGATTTTTATGTCAAGATAATCTGCTATCTTTGATAATTGTGCAAAAGAAAGAATCTTACGACCATATATTACCATCTCTAAATCATTAGCGCTTATTTTTGCTTCTTTAGCAAGTTGTTCTCGAGAAACGCATTTATCCTCCAGTGCTTTTCTAATAGTTGCGCCTATAACACGCATATTTCTCATTTTTATCCCCTCTTCTCTATTATCAATAACAGTTTTTGCAGAATATCTGTAATTCATCCGTTCTGTCTTTTATCATCCAAATAGATTATTGTGAACTTGCTATAAAATTAACTCTCGTTAATCGTCTTCGTCATCTTCATCGTCCCACTCATCCCAGTCCGTATACTGTTCTACACTTCCAACAGACTTAAGCAATACCGGTGGTAGTGCTCTTGTGATCTTCTTCACTGCTTCCCGTCGTTCTTCTTCCTGAAGCTATTTGTATGCTTCTTTTTTCATAGAATTCATTTTTTTATCCAAGTAAACCTCATCCCACGCATCATCAAGAATCCATTCATCATCCGGCTGAAGATCCTCGATTTTAACAATGCACTTCTGCAATTCTGTTTTTCTCTCATTTATGAAGTTTTTAAAATCGTCCTTGTTTTCTCTCCACGACCGGAATACTTTTTCAGATCAATTTGCTGATTAGGTTTTCTATCATTATCCAATAATGTTATAATCTCTCTTTGTCCATTATAAAGATTTACACTTTCATCCATTACAATCTGATTGTCATTGTAATATCCGCCAACCGCTGTCATCATATTCCGTCTGTTTTATGCTTCCCGCCTTAATAATTCTCCGGCTTCAGCTGGAAATACGCCTGGGGATGATTGCAAACCGGGCAGACTTCCGGAGCTTCCTTGCCCACTACTATGTGACCGCAGTTTGAACACTGCCATGCGGCATCGCCGTCGCGTGAGAATACCAGCTTGTCCTCAATGTTTTTGAGGAGTTTTCTGTATCTTTCCTCATGTTCTTTCTCGATGGCTGCCACGCCCTCGAAGAGCTCTGCAATCTCGTCAAAACCTTCCTCTCTGGCTTTTGCGGCAAATGACGGGTACATTTCTTTCCACTCATATGCCTCGCCGTCAGCGGCCGCCTCGAGACAGTCTACTGTCGTGCCGATGCCTGTCAGTATCTTGTACCAGATCTCTGCATGCTCCTTTTCATTGGCTGCAGTCTCTGCGAAAATATTGGATATCTGGACATAACCCTCTTTCTTTGCCTTCGAGGCAAAGAATGTATATTTGTTGCGGGCTTCAGACTCACCTGCAAAAGCTGCCAAAAGATTTTTCTCTGTCTCTGTGCCCTTTAGATCCTCTGCTCTGCATCTCCATTTGTTTTCTGCCATAATGCCACCTCCTCGAATAATAAGTATTATAATCGCTCCCTCAGCATCCTTGCTCCATTTCAGCTCTACGATCATGGCCGGAAATAAGCCATCTTTACCACATACGTCCGTAAATCATACTGCATGACCCCTTCGCGGTCATGCAACCCCAACATTCTTGACATAGCTTCGCCATAGGACAAAAATCTTTCTTTTGAAATTTACTGTCCGAAATCAAAAGGCTATGTCACTCACCTCACCGACGGCGCACCGGGCGACCAGCCGGAGTTTTGGATAAAGATCCTGTAACCTTTTGATTTTAGCATATTTCAATGCTCTTATCAAGTCGAATATTGCCGCCTCCGCACTGTTCACAATGTTACTCACAGCCGCTTTTCTATTACCTCAAGGCCAACCTTCACCTCGCGTTCCTCGCCGAAAAGCCTGATCTTGATCCTGGCAAAACGTTTGTGGCGGTTAATATATGTGATCTCTCCAGTGTAATTGAGTAACGCCCCGCTTATGATCTCAACCCTGTCTCCGGCTACAACACCCACCGATGTCTCTATGTGCATCTCTTCGCCGCCAAGCTTTAAGAGCACCCGCGCTTCATCGTCGTTGACCGACAGAAAATAATCCTCGGATCTCAGCAGTTTTGTGAACTCAGGCAAAGCCTTGAGCTTAAAAAACAGTTCCTTCGCATCTTCCGTCCTTATGATGATATATCCCGGAAAAAGAGGCTTCGTCACCGTCTTATACTCGCCCCGTATCTTTTTTTTCATATCGTAGGCAGGTATAAATGCCGCATCATCGTCACCCAGCACCAAAGGCAAAAAATGCTGTTTTATCATCTCTTCTTTGCCGGTAAATACCTGTATCCCGTAAAACATGCTATCCTCCGATCCTAAAGCAAACCGCCGGTCGTAAAAAAGGGAGCCGAATACTCCGACCCCCCTCGTTACAGATCACTCAAATCTTTCTAACCCCATAAAAATGTTGGCAACGGCAATTATCCGTTCCCTTATCATCACTCCACCGTGACGCTCTTTGCAAGATTTCTGGGTTTATCCACATCCAGGCCCTTTACCACACTGATATAGTATCCCAGAAGCTGCAGCGGGATTATTGCCAGACTTCCGATAAAGTGCTCATCAATCTTTGGCACGTATACCGCAAAGTCGCACTGATCTTCCACGTCGTATTTACCGTATTCCGTAATCCCCATAAGGTATGCTCCGCGGCTCTTGCACTCCACCATATTAGATATGGTCTTCTCATACAGATCGCTCTGGGTCAGTATACCTATGACCAGAGTTCCGTCCTCGATCAGGGAGATAGTGCCGTGCTTAAGCTCACCTGCCGCATAGGCCTCCGAATGAATATAGCTTATCTCCTTCATCTTAAGCGATCCCTCAAGACCTACCGCATAATCTATGCCTCTGCCTATAAAGAACACATCCTGCGCATTGGAGTATTTTGCCGCAAACCACTGAAGGCGCTCCTTGTCCTCCAATATCTTCTCAATCTTGTCAGGTATGGACTTAAGCTCGTCGATATAGTATTCCATCGGATGCGATCCGCTCAATGTATCTCTCACCTGACCGAATTTCAAAGCCAGCATAAACGCGCATACCAACTGGCAGCTGTAGGCTTTGGTGGTAGCCACGGAGATCTCCGGTCCCGCCAGGGTATACATAACATTATCTGCCTCTCTGGCGATGGAACTTCCCACCACATTCACGATAGCCAGAGTCTTCATGCCCTTTTCCTTCGCCTGTCTCAATGCGGCCAGGGAATCCGCAGTCTCTCCGGACTGGGATATGATGACCACCAGAGCGTTTTCATCATGTTTTATCTTTCGGTATCTGAACTCGGACGCCAGCTCGCACCTCACCTGCAGATCCGTGAACTCCTCTATCACATACTGGGCTTCCATGCCCACATGCCAGGCAGAACCGCATGCTACGATGAATATCTGAGAAAATGATCTTATATCCTCATCAGTCAGTCCCACTTCACTGAAATCTATGACACCGTCATGGATATATTTGTTGAGCGTCTCGCCTATAACTTTGGGCTGCTCATGGATCTCCTTCATCATGAAGTGCTCAAAACCGCCCTTTTCTGCCGCTTCAGCCGTGAAGGTTATCTCAACCGGCTCTTTTTCTATCACATCGCCGTCAAGGTTGTAAAATACCACGTTACCTGCGGTGATCTTCGCCATCTCCAGATTATCAATATAATAAACATTTCTGGTATGTTTTAAGATCGCGGGAACATCGGATGCTATAAAAGATTCACCTTCATTCACTCCGATGATCATGGGCGAGTCTTTTCTGGCAACGTAGATCTCTCCCGGATGATCCGCGAACATGACCTCTAACGCGTAAGAACCGCGGACACGCACCATTGTCTTGGCTATGGCATCGATGGGACCCATATTGTATTTTTTGTAATAATAGTCTATCAGCTTGATCAGAACCTCTGTGTCAGTCTGGGAATAAAGCTGGTAGCCGCGGCGCACAAGCTTGGCGCTAAGCTCCTGAAAATTCTCTATAATGCCGTTATGAACACCCACAACCTCCGAATCATTCACATCGCTGCCTGTGGCAGAGCACTTCCCGGAAACATGGGGATGGGCATTTATCTGGCTCGGCTCACCGTGTGTTGCCCAGCGGGTATGTCCGATACCGCAGTTGCCGTTCAGGGAGTCGCCGTTATCCGTCTTATTGATCAGATTGATAAGCTTTCCCACGGATTTCACTATGGTAACCGGGCTGTCACCCTCTCTCACCGCAAGCCCCGCAGAGTCATAACCTCTGTACTCAAGCTTGGACAATCCGTCCAGCAATATGGGGGCCGCCTTGTGTTTACCTGTATAGCCTACTATTCCTCACATAATAAGATCCTTTCTGTCTGCTAAAATGATATAAAGATCAAATGATGGATGATCCACGGATTGTATCGTGCTTCGAACTCTCAATAATCCTTGAATCATAAAATAATAACCATTCAAAGCCACCGGTGGTTCTGAATGGTTACTGTCGGGAAAAAGCAGGATACGGGAGTCGAACCCGCCTCCTCAGCTTGGGAAGCTGATATACTACCGATGTACTAATCCTGCGAAAACTCAGCCCTTATTTTACAAAGGTTTCTATGCTATGTCAAGTTTTTCTGACTTTTTTCTTTTATAACAGTTACTATTCGACCAAAGACCAAATCTCACTGTCTGGTGGCAAAAAATGCATTCAATGACTCCAACAGCCTCTCTCTCGGAGTGGTCTTCAGGATATATCCGTCCGGGCGCAGCTTCATCGCTTTCTCCACGCGGTCACGGGATCCGATACCTGTCAGGAATATAACCGGTATATCCTTGGTCTCCGGATCGGAGCGCAGCATCTGGAACACCTGAGTCCCGTCTACCAATGGCATCTCGTAGTCCAGCAGCACAAGATCCACCTTGTTTTTCAAAAGATGGGTTATAGCCTGCATACCGGCCGTGGCAACGCTCACCTTGTAGGCAGATTTAAGCCATTCCCTCACCATCTTGGCATATGTTGGGTCATCATCCACTATCAGGATGTTCCTGGGTCCGCTCTCATCCGAATTCTTTTCCAGCATTTTATCCACCATGAATGCAAAATCATCCACATCCACAGGACGATCCACCCAGGGATAACCGTCCAGCATCGGAAGAGCCTCTATGGCATCCACATGATGCAATGCCTCACCTATCAGTATGATACGGCAGTTGTTTTGCTTGATGCTCTCCACTATGACCGAAAGATTATGCTGTATCTTATCCGTGATCACATCAGGTGGCAGATATATAATACACAGAGCCGCTCCCTGAATGCTGACATCAGGTGTGCCCTCGTCATACTCCATAGTGCTCACTTCATATCCGGAGCTGACAAGCTTCTTTTCTATACCCTTCACCACCACGCTGTATTTATTGGTTACGACTACTATTTTTTCAGATGATCCCATTTATCTTAACCTCATTCAAAATCTGTTTGCCAAACAATATTGGATTATACCACATCCGATGTCACTAAATTCAGCCTTCACTTCGTTCGCCTTCATTAAGTGATCCTGTATGGGTAAATCTAAACTCAAACTTCGCCGTTGGCTCGTTTTCGTTAAGATTATATCACATCCGATGTCACTAAATTCAGCCTTCACTTCGTTCGGCTTCTTTAAGTGATCCTGTATGGGTAAATCTAAACTCAAACTTCGCCGTTGGCTCGTTTTCGTTAAGATTATACCACAATGCCTTCCCTGAGTAAATGCTGTATTTCACAGCATCCTTAAGATGCCTTCGTAATCGAACTTGTCATACAGCTTTTTAAGGCTGTCAATCTTTTCGGCGTCATCTCCCTGTATCTGATAACCGGCCAGTTCCTCGAAGATCTCATCTAAAACATCGCAGTCCATTGCCTCGGCTGCAGCCTTCATCATCTCAAACTTCGAGGCTATCAGTTCGGTGTTCGCTACCGGCTTCTCCGCCTGTTCTCCGTCCTCCTCAAACAATTCCCTCAAAATCCCTTTGAATTCTTTGAGCTCCCCTATGTACAGATCATGATGGGATCTGAGATATGCCATGTCGGATTTTTTGCCGGCTTCCTCCAGCATCCTTGCGTCCTCCCCCAGCTGAAAGGCGCCGATGAGCCATGCAGAGCTTTTCATGGCATGAACGCACACGGTGTATTCCTGAATGCGTTCCTCATCATACAGGGTGCAAAGCTGTGTGATATTCCTGTCCATATCATTGTAAAAAATCCTGATCAGCGACATGTAAGCCTCCGGCGAACCGCTGTTTTTCAAGCCCTCCTTTGCATCGATAGCTTCTATTGCCGCGAGTGCTTCCGGTATAGCCCCGGCTTCTTCCTCATCAGCCTTCGGCTTTTCCATCTTATAAGCAAAAATACTGCCCTCAGGCATAACCGCATCATCCGGCAGATGCTCTATCAAAAGATCTTCCAGTTTTGCGTAATCTACCGGTTTGCTGAGATAATCATCAAATCCTTCCGACAGGTAATAATCTCTGGCGCCGGATATGGCGTTAGCCGTGAGACAGATAACAGGTGTTTTCCTGTTGGGCCCGTCCTTCATGGCTCTGAGCTCATGCAGCGTCTGTATTCCGTCTTTTCCGGGCATCATATGATCCAGGAATATGATGTCATACCTCTTCTCGGATGCTTTCTTTAGTCCCTCGTCTCCGCTTAACGCAATGTCTGTCTTAACCTGTGTTTTCTTTAAGAGTCCCTTGAATACCGTCAGGTTCATCTGATTGTCGTCCACCATCAAAACCTTCGCTCTGGGTGCAGTAAACTTCTCTTTGTAGCGTTTACGGTTTGCCAGCCACTGTCTGTAATTGGTCTCGTAATCCCCCAGCGCATCCCATTTCACCACAGGCTGCTCAATGACAAAAGAGAACCTGCTGCCTCGCCCGTACTCGCTCTCCACTTTCAAGGTCGAGTTCATCATCTCCAGCAGACGCTTTGTGATGGAAAGCCCGAGCCCCGTACCCTCAACATTACGGTTTCTCTCCTCATCCACACGCTCAAACTTCACAAAGAGCTTGTCTATATCCTCAGGCTTAATGCCTACACCTGTATCCTCTACGGCCACCTTGAGCTTGATCAGATTTTTTTCGCCCTCAACCCTCTCAAATCCCATGGAGAATGTCACAGAACCTTTATCCGTATATTTTACGGCGTTAGACAGCATATTGGTGATGATCTGTTTGATGCGCAGCTCATCACCCCTCAGCAGCTTCGGGATGTTTCGGTCAAAATCCAGCACCACATCCAGCCCCTTCTGGTCGGCCCTGATATGCGCCATGTTCACAAGGTCGTTTACCACGGAAGAAAGATCATAATCCACGGGCACAATCTCCATCTTCCCCGCCTCTATTTTTGAAAAATCCAACAGATCGTTGATAAGGCCGAGAAGAGTATTTCCGGCCAGCTTTATACCCTGCGCGTACTCTAACGCATTGGCGTCCTCGCTTTCCCGCAATATGATCTCGTTCATGCCCAGAACCGCATTGATGGGTGTGCGGATCTCATGTGAAACATTGGACAGGAATGCCGATTTCGCCTCACTCGCAGCCACGGCTCTCTCCGAGATCTCGATCAGCTTGTCCCTCGAGCGCCTCTCATCGTCTATATCCTCCACCACTCCCAGAACATTTAAAACCCTGCCGTCCTCTGATCGTTTATAGGCGATAAGCCTGCCCCTGCGCCAGAATCCCTGCTTATTTTGGTACTCCATGGACAGGACATTCTTATTTTTCATACGGAAATCTATCGTGTCAAAGTCGGTAAATTCCGCAACTTCGTCTTTATATTCATCCGCGGCAAACCCCTCCATCATCTCGGACAGGGTTATCCTGACATCTGACCTGGCGTTGGCTACCAACTCGGTGATACGAGAATCATTTGAACGAACCTCTATAAATGAATCGTTCAGAAGATCCAGCTCGAAAACAGTAAGATATATATCCGCCAGCGCCTCGATCTCATCACTCAGGTTCTGTGAGAGCTCAAGGTTTTTTTCGGCTTCAACATACTTATCTATCATGCCGCGATAGTACTCACGCATCATCCTGCACAGGAAAAAACCGCACACCGTCATGATTATGAGCTCAAACGTAAATCCGCCCACCCTGGTGATGAACATCTCCGTTCTGCTGCCGACATTCAGTCTTGTGTCGGCATAATATCCCGACATATACCACGTTGCAGCCAGCATGAAAATATAATTCATCACCAGCGCCACCAAATAAGCAATATAATCGCAGTAACGTATGCTCAAAAGCGGCACCAGAAACCATGCAATATATATTGTGAGATGCATGCCGTTCATAACAAACAACAGCATGTCTATGGCCAGCAGCGAAAAAACACCTGTCACATATGAGGAGGGATGTCTTTTCTTGAGAATTTTGTTAATGCCTGCGATCAGCAACATGAACATCGACACCATGACTGCTGTGGAATAAGGTACATCCTTATAAAACCCTACCGCAATTCCAAGCGCTATGAGCGGACCCGAAAAAATACACACAGTCAGCAGTATGCCCAGATTTCTGTTAATCTTCTCTCTGTTGTCCCTCAGAAACTCCTCATATTCAGCCACATTTTTGATATCTGTTCTCTCAGTTATATTCTTCATAGGCAGATCCTCCAAAAAAAGCCGCTCTTTATCGCTTATCTTAAGCAGTAAAGAAGCGGCTTCCCTGTCTATTCGTTAAGTTTTATGTTTTTGACAGTCTCGGTCACATTCACAACTCCGGTACCACTGCCCAACGGATAGGTATTCGCAGCAGAAAACCGCATATTAAGCTCACTGTAATCGATATTGATATTACCTGATCCGCGCTCATCGCCTACTCCGTGAACGCTGTTGCCTTCTCCGTACAGGAACAGAGCCGCATGAGAGATATCTATATCGAAATTGCCGGCATCGGTTCCTATATTCATGAGCCTCTCGCCCTTCATATCAGACTTCAACTTGCCGTTTTTGACGGATACCTTTCCCGTGCCCTCTTCCAGGACACCCACGAATCCCTGATTGGTACCTGTGGCGGTGATCTCACACCTGAAGCCGTTAAAGGATACGTTTGCTTTGCCTTTTATACTGCCGATACCTATACCTGAAGCACACGAATTGCTGATGAGAACCTTGCAGTTATCCATCGTGATATCCGCACCGCCGTCGGTAGTACCGATACCAACACAAATGCCTCCCGAACCTTCGATCTTAACCGTTCCCTGCAGGATCTTTATCTTCTTTCCATCGGTATTGCGCCCTGCTCCTATTCCGATACACGTTTCTCCGTTACATCTGAGATTCAATGTTCCCGGCATGTCGATGGTGATATTACCGTGACCGTATTTGCTCTCATTGCCGATAGCATAGCAGTTTAGGGCCTCCGAACTGATGCTGAGATCACCTGCTCCTGTGAGTCTTATGGAACTGTTGACCGGCACCAGTATACCTTTTCTGTCCAAAACATTGTCACCCCTGGATTCAAGCTCGACCTCCGACCCCTTGCCAAGGCTTATGACGCCTTTCTCGGTAGGTGAACTCATCCTGGCGTTATCCAGGATGATCCTGGTCTTCGTCTCATCTTTGACCGTGACTGTCAGCGGTACCAGAATGTTACCCGCACCTCTTAAGGTGACCTCACTGACATCCACCAGAACCGATGTGTAATTCTCCGTTACCAGATCCTCCACGCAGATAACTTCCCCGTCTGTGGGATTGTAGACCTTGGTATGTGCTCCGCCGTTTTCCGCATTGATGCGCACGATCTGGTCGGCAATCTCATCATCTATGGCATCCAAAAACTCCGGTGCCGGTCTTGCAATATAAAACCCCTGAATATAGTCGGCTCCAAGACCTATCATAACTCTTAGCTCATCGTAGGTCTCAACGCCCTCAGCCAACGCCAGATAGCCGTTATTGTGCAGGAATTCTATGAGGTTTTCCACAATGTTCATCATCTTATTGTTATTGTCGATCCCACTGATAAGCTCTCTGTCGATCTTGACAACCAGCGGATTATAACGCAAAAGATTTGTGGTGTTGGAATATCCTGTACCATAATCATCTATCGCCAGCTCGATATCGTTGTCCGTCAGTCTCTTTTTGATACGGTTCAACATTTCCCCGTTCAGCTCAGTCTGCTCGGTAAACTCGATAACCGAACTATTCATGACCAATCCGTATTTTTCCACCAGCGTGGCAAAATCAGCCTCTGTCAGATAATATCCGGATATTGAATTGATATACAGCTTTTTGTCTGCAAACAGATCGGATCTTTCAC
>JAFYAD010000182.1 GCA_017540915.1 Lachnospiraceae bacterium | reverse complement strand
TTGATATCTCGGAAGCATCAGCGTTTTCCTCGATTGCTCTCTTTATTATCTTGTCATCCACATCCGTGAAGTTGGAAACATAATTCACCTCATACCCCTTGTATTCAAGGTATCTTCTGAATGTATCGAACACTATCATAGGGCGGGCATTGCCGATATGAATGTAATTATATACGGTGGGACCGCAGACATACATCTTTACCTTTCCCTCTTCCACGGGAACAAATTCTTCTTTTTTTCTGGTCATTGTATTTAATATCTTCATATTCTTTTCCTCACTCTTTTCATCACAAACTGTTACTGTTCCAAGTTGTCTTATATTCCGGCACGGCCGGGACAGCGCGCACACCCCGCGCAGTTCTCGCAGGATCTTGCGGAATCATACACCGTTGCGGCATTTTCATAAAGTGATTCTATGATACATACAGCGTATGAAGCGATACCTTCACCCCTGCCAGTAAAACCGAGGTGTTCCTCTGTAGTGGCTTTTATGCTGATATTTCTGATGTCGGTCATGAGGGCATCAGCCAAATTCTGACGCATTTTTTCTATATGGGGTGCCATCTTCGGCTTTTGTGCTATGATCACCGCATCTATATTGCCGACTCTGTAGCCTTCCTCCAAAAGCTTTTCTCCGGTTTTTCTGAGAAGTTCAAGACTGTCAGCTCCCTCGTATGCGGGATCATCATCGGGGAAAAGATGACCTATATCTCCCAGCGCAGCTGCTCCCAGCAGCGCATCCATTATGGCATGTAGCAGGACATCGGCATCCGAATGTCCTAAAAGCCCCAATTCGTATGGTATATCAACGCCACCTATAATAAGCTTCCTGCCCTCTGTCAGTCTGTGAACATCATATCCGTTTCCTATTCTCATATCCCTAACTGTCCTTATGTGATCAAATCTGTCTTTATGTTTTCCTGCAAAACAGCTTTATTTCATGTATCTCCTCGCGCTGTCTTCCTCTTCAAGCTGATTCAGACGCCTTGCTATCATGAGAGACATTCTGTATGCCATGGCGTCCTTGAAATTTCTGAGATTCAAACCCGTCTGTTTCTGGAACTTATCCAGCTGGTATATAAAGGTGTTACGGTGCATATAGAGTTTTCTGGCAGTCTCCGAGATCTCAAGGTCATTGTCCAAAAACTCGGCAGCCAGAACCTTCATACTCTCATCTATATCCGGCAGACTCTCTCTTCCGTACAGCTCGCGCAGGAACAGCCTGCATGTAGCCTCGTCCGCCCGTGATACGATACGCTCCATTCCTAATATCTCATATGATATAACATCCGGCATCACACCGCCCAAAAGAGCTGTCTTAAACGCTGTGCACGCTTCCCTGTAACCTGTCCTCAGATCAGGCAGACTGCTCTTTCTGCCCGAGTATGCCACTCTGACCTTTACCATGGCTTCGCTCATGACCGATTCCGACATCATGAGTGCATATTCCTTAGGATCAAAATCCTCTCCCGCCGCATGAGCTATCAGCAGATGATTGAAATCTATCCTGAAGAAAAGATCCTGTCCGGCATTTACGAAAGCCTCCTTCAGAAGCTCGTAGTCAGTGTCATCCTCTTCTCCCGCCTCAAATTCCATCAAAAAAACATACCTGTCCACATTGGAGATCCCACACTGCTCAGCCGCCCTATAGATCTCCGACACAGACGCGTTTTCCTCGAATATGAGTCTCGACAGCACATTGACAGGTTCCTGCTTTTTGGCTTCCTCCAGCACCATCTTCAAGCCGCCCGCTATGAGACGGACCTGCTTTTCATCAGAGATGGCGAGCCCGCTGGCTCTCAACGTCTTATCCCTGCCCACGCCGATCACAAAGACACCATCGGAATATGAAATATCTCCTCCCGGCTCGTCTATGAGCTCATAATGTCCGCCGGTGATCTTTTCTGCTTCATTCAGGATATCAATTATCTGCATACCGTTCATCCTCTTTTTCGGCAAGTTGTTCTTCGGGAGTCATATATCTGAAAAAAACGGGCTCCAGTATAAAAGTTAAAACCACGATGTATGTCATCGGTATGAAAACCGCAGAAACAGTCAGGAAAGTAAAGATTATTCCCATCACAACGCTCATGAGGAGCTGGAATATCATGATCTGTGGGTTTGCAAACATTATGACCAGCGCGTTTCGTGCGGTGGAAAGCGCTTTGTTGCTGAATCTCGCCGTCACGGCACAGGCCGTCATAAAATAGAAAAACGTAAATACCGCTACCAGTAAAAACAACAGCGATGAAAATCCCACAGGCGTTCCGGATGAGAGCGCAGGAAGGGTACAGAGCATCCCGTAACCGCAGACAAGCTCTATGGCCGCCACTATCAGCCATATGACCGAAGAATTTTTGAAGCCTTCCTTAAAAGCCCGCCAAAACTCCGGCAGCACCTGTCCCTTTTTCTTGCGGATAACTTTATTGACCGCATAATAAAACGCGCTGGTGGATGCACCTACAGTAAACACCGGTATGCAGAGCACAAACCACACCAGCTCCAGTATGATAAGATCCACAACATCATTCAAAAAACCGATTACAGGATTATCACCGCTAAAAAATCGTTCCATCTGTATCTTTCCCTGTCAGTATCCCATATACATAAGCAATGGCAGTGTACTGTTATGATCAGTAATTAAGAACATCGGAAAATGTTCCGACCGTGACGGTGATACCACTCTCGCCCTCCATATATACAGTACCGTCGGCACCTTTCACTGTCACTGCCTTGCCCTCTTCATCTACGATCTCGCCGCTGCACTGAAGATTTTCAAATTCACAGCCTTCCGTCACTATCCATCTGCATCCGTCCTGAACTCCGATGGTACAGTGTCCGCTGCCGCCTTCTCCTGCGAACTTCTCATCTTTTTTGACACTTCCTTTGTACTCCGAACCATTGGTAACAAAGAAATCCAGTTCGCTGGTGCTGTCATAATATACATTTCCCTCTGCCTTGGAGCCCCCAAGCTCAAAATGACAGGTTGCGCCGTTTGATCCGGCTTTGCCCCAAAGGTCATTATTGCCCTGACATCTTATAAAATACCCGTCATCAGATCCGGAATTTATAAGTTCACAATTGTCAACATAAACAGCGCAGTTTGTATTGGTCAGATAAAACATACCGCCCGAACGTGACTCCAGCGATGTTGAGCTCAAAAATATCTCTGCCCTCTCTCCCTCCGCCGGTTTTTCATCTGCGCAAGCTATCACAGACCAGTTGAAATCATTGGCATTCGAACCGGTCTTATTGGCAACGAGCGTACATCCCTCGGTCCATGACGAAACGGGGCCCACAAATCTCATAACCTCCGAAGAATAGGATGTGACCCGGCTGTTTGTAAGATCAAGCGATGTCCCCACATAAACTCCGGGCGAGTTTTTACCCTTTGTCTCAACCGAACAATCCATAACATTCATATAGGAATCCGGATCGGTACATCTGAGTCCTGCCGCCTCTCTGCCTTCAGTAGTAATAGTACATGAGGACAGTGTGGCAGACGCTCCGCCTGCACATACTGTGCCGGGTGAATACACTCCCTCTGTCGAAATATTCACCGTATTGAGATCAGTATTGCCGCCGGTATATGTAAAAACGCCTGTAGCGCCTGCAGCATTTGTACTGATATCTCCTTCACTTACTGTCAAAAAAGAATCCATCACCAGACAGGCAGCTCCCAGACCTTTGGTAACTGCCGCCTCCCTGATACGCGATTTTTCGGAATTTTTCTTAAGTTCGAGCTTTCCAAAAGAAACGCTGGAATTTTTTATCAAAAGGCCGTTTGTATTTGTCCCGGTAAAATTGTAGGACTCAGTCTCAATGGTCTGATCGGTGTCCAGAACCTCCTCGCCATCATAGGTTCCATCCCACACATCATCATATACGGAAACATCTTCCTCACCGGCATCCGTTCCCCGTGTATTCCCTGCGCATGCTGTAAACGACACTGCAGTCGCAACGCACAACATAATAGTCAAAAACTTCCTGTTCTTCATTTTTTTCCTACCTCGTATATATTTTTCAAAAAACTTTTCTTATTTTATCATTGTAATCCGCTTCCGTCAAATCGAAAGATACTCTCGACGGAGTAAACTTATTGTCAGTTGGGAAAGAATAGAATGACCCTAGAAGATATAGAATCGTTTCAACTTTTTTTCATTCTACATCCGTTTTGATTCGAGGTCAAATATTATATATTT